>JAEXNZ010000245.1 GCA_023439425.1 Pseudomonadota bacterium | reverse complement strand
TGCTGGCATCCAGGACAAGGTTGAATTCTGAGGAATTCTCTTCAGACAGTGAAGGTTTCCATGGATCGTTGATGGCGAACCTGGTGAACTTCGAACTGGCACCGTCAATGCAGTCGAACTTTGACTCCACAATCATCACGAAGTACTGCGCGCCGCCACTCGCCCCCTCGATGCTGACGGGTTCCATGACGGTGTTCCTGTACAGCTCCTCGATCTCAGGGAGCCCAGCGAGGGCATCGCAGAACCTGGCGCTGACGATGGGTACGCTGGCAGAACCCGCAACGGTGAAGTCAACCGCCACGCCATCGAAGTGAAGGTCAAGCGCGTAACGGCAGGGCTCCATGCACTCGACATACGGATCCAGGAATTCCCAGTTTTCGCTGTAGCGGATACCCCCAAGAATCCATCTATCTCGCATCGCCACGTCTGGATGTACGCGAAAGTACTTCATTCAATCTCCATGGCATCAGCAGGGTCCAGAACGGATTCACCCCCAAAAATCCGGACAATCTCACGGAATGTCATCAATGCGCCACTTCAGGGAAGCCGCATTCCGTTGCCACGATATCGGCCGTGCGCCGGCGTCCTTGAGGCCAATCAGGCCGCACCAGTAGAACTACTGGCACCCTGCCCGTGCTTTCGCCGATGCCGCGGACGCGGCCCAGTGGGAAGCTCATCGCCTCATCCCCCGCAGGCCCTGCAGATGAATACCCGCCACGATGCCAACGCCGGCACGCCCGACATCCTGCCGCGCCCGGATTTCCACTTCCATGGGCAGGTGGGCCGCACCTACCAGGATTCGGACCCCGCCCAGTTTCCGCAGCCGGTGCAGGCCCCCAAGGGGGCCCCCAATGTGGTGCTGATCCTGCTGGACGACGTAGGCTTCGGGCAGTTCAGTACCTACGGCGGGGGCGTGCCCTCGCCCACCATGGACCGGCTGGCGGCCGAGGGGCTGCGCTATAACCACTTCCATACCACCGCGCTGTGCAGCCCGACCCGGGCGGCGCTGATCACCGGGCGCAATCATCACTCCGCCTCGTTCGCGGGCATCACCGAGTTGGCCACCGGCTACGACGGCTACTGCTGCGTGCTGCCGCGCGACTGCGGCACCATCGGCGAGGTGCTGCGCCAGAACGGCTACATGACCGCGTGGATCGGCAAAAACCACAACACGCCCACCTGGGAATTGAGCGCGGCGGGGCCGTTCGACCGCTGGGCGAATGGGCTGGGCTTTGACTACTTCTACGGCTTCAACGCCGGCGACATGAACCACTGGAACCCGCTGCTGTTCGAAAACCGCGATCTGGTACCCGCCTCCGATGACCCCGAGTATCACCTGACTGAAGACCTCGCCGACAAGGCCGTGGCCTGGGTGCGCCGGGCCAAGAGCATCGCGCCGGATCGCCCTTACTTCCTGTATGTCGCCCCGGGTGCCACGCATGCCCCGCATCAGGCACCGCAGGCGTGGATCGACAAGTTCAAAGGCCAGTTCGACATGGGCTGGGACGCCTATCGCGAACAGACCCTGGAACGGCAGAAAAAGCTGGGCGTGGTGCCGGCCGATACAGACCTGACCGAACGGTCACCGGGCCTGCCGGCATGGGAAGGCCTGGAGCCGGATCAGAAGGCGGTGTACGCGCGGATGATGGAAGTGTTTGCCGCCTATGGCGCACAGGTGGATGCGGCGATGGGGCGGGTGATCGATGCGGTGAAGGCGCTGCCCGACGCCGACAACACCATCATTCTCTACATTGCCGGCGACAACGGCTCCAGCGCCGAGGGCGGGCTGGAAGGGTCGCTCAACGAAAACCTGTTCTTCAATGGTTTCCCGGAGAAATGGCAGGACAACTTCGTGGTGATGCACGAACTGGGCGGGCCGAAGCACTTCAACCACTTCCCGTCATCGTGGGCGCATGCGATGAACACGCCCTTCCAGTGGACCAAGCAGGTGGCCAGCCACTTTGGCGGTACGCGAAACCCGCTGATTGTGAGCTGGCCGGAGAAGATCAAGGACAAGGGCGGGCTGCGTGAGCAGTTCCTGCATGTGATCGACATCGTGCCGACCTTGTATGAAGCCTGCGGCATTACCGCACCTCGGGTGCTCAATGGCATTCCGCAGAAGGACATCGAGGGCATCAGCTTTGCCTTCAGCTTTGATGACGGCAAGGCACCCAGCCGCCGCCGCACCCAGTACTTCGAACTGGCCTGCAATCGCGGCCTGTACCACGAGGGATGGATGGCATCCGCGCCGAGCTTCGCACCGTGGATGCCGACGCGCCCCACCGACTGGTCGCCCGACAAGCAGGTGTGGGAGCTGTACAAGCTGGACGGCGATTTCTCGCAGGCACACGACGTGGCCGCAGAGCACCCGGAAAAGCTGCGCGAACTGCAGGATCTGTGGTGGGTGGAGGCCGCGCGCTACAGCGTGCTGCCGCTGGACTGGCGCGGCACGATCCGCATGAATGCCGAAGCGATGGGCCGCCCGAACCTGGTCGGCAAACGCACCCAGGTGACCTACTACCCCGGCATGGTGGCCCTACCCGATGCGGCGTGCCTGCCCATGCTCAACAAGTCGTGGAAGATCACCGCGCAGGTGGAAGTGCCGGCGAATGCCGAAGGCATGATCATCACCCAGGGCGGTTCAGAGGGTGGCTACGGGCTGTACTTCAACGACGGCAAGCCGGCGTTCGTTTACAACTTCCTCGGCCAGGAGCGCCCGGTGTTCAGTGCGGAAAAGGCCCTGCCGCCGGGCAAGGCGCATATCGAGGTGCGCTTCGACTATGACGGCGGGGGCATGGGCAAAGGTGGCAAGGTCACGCTCACTGTGGACGGAACCACCGTGGCCAGTGGCCGGCTGGAGCGCACTATTCCGATCCAGTTCTCCATCGGCGAAGGGCTGGATATCGGCCTGGATACCGGCTCGGCGGTGGACTGGAACTACACCCTGCCCTTCCGCTTCACCGGTACCATTGACCACGTGGATGTGGAGATCTTCCCGGAATGGGACACCGCCACCTCAGGGTGACGGCGGCGCGTACTCGAAGCGTAGCTCTCGCATGCCCTCGCCCACGGCGGGCGTCACCGGCTCGATACCGTCGCAGCCGTCGGCGAGCTTGCCGTCTACGCCCATCTGGGGCAGACCGCAGCTACCGTTGCTGATGATGCCCAGTTGCGGGAACACCTCGCGCGTGAACTTTTCAGCTTCCTTGCGCAACTGCGCCCGGTCGAGT
The DNA here is from genome assembly GCA_023439425.1 of Pseudomonadota bacterium. Classification (GTDB taxonomy): domain Bacteria; phylum Pseudomonadota; class Gammaproteobacteria; order Xanthomonadales; family Xanthomonadaceae; genus Stenotrophomonas. Next base: position 5,722 of record JAEXNZ010000245.1, on the reverse strand, counting down.
GACGCCGCCTTCGCGTTGTAGCGGATTTCGATGCCGTGCAGGCGGTCCACCATGTAGATGAACGCCCCGCTGTAGGGCCCCTCCTCGCGCTTGAAGCCGAAGTCCACCTGGTAGGCGGTGACCGCCCTGGGGCGAGGCTGGTGATAGGGAGAGGGGTTGGCAACCGGCTTTACCGGAAGCGTGAACGTCGACAACGGTGACATGGGCGGGTCGACCAGCTGCGATGCCCAGCTCCTCTGCAGCGCGTCGCGCTCGTTCACCGCCTGCTCGGCCACGGCCTCGGCCGAGTTCACACCCACCGGATAGACGTACACATCCACCCAGCCGGAATCGTCACCCGGGCGCTGATAACGCAGCACGGCCCCGTGGGGGGCTTCATCAAGGCGGGTTTCATGAAGGAACTTCCAGGTGCCAACGCTCTCAGGGAAGATCACCGAGGTCTCGCGCAGGAAGCCGCCCAGGAACGGCACTTCGTCCGGGGTTGCGTTCACACGGGTGAGGCGCGCGGCCAGACAATCCGTCACCACCGGGGCCAGGTGACGGTCCAGACGGCCAGCCTTCTGCTCGGCGACCAGGGCGTCCATCTGCGCGATGCGCAGTTCCGGATGCTTGGCCAGCATTACTTTGTAGACCTTGATGGAACTTTCCGCGGCCGCCACCTGCCGGGCGAGCTCAGGGGTGTCCGTGCCATGTTCGATCTGGAACGCGACGTTGCCGAACAGCATCTGCTGCGTCAGTTCAGTGGTAATGGGACTGCGGTCCTTGTGCCCCAGTTCGGGCAGATCCATCACATCACACAGATTGACCTCGAATTCGCTGTTGTTCATCGCCCAATCGAGCAGCGCCCTTCGCACTTCATGCGCGTCGGCGGCGTCCGGAGATTGTTCCAGCGCGCGGGTGTAGCGCAGGACCTTGGCGTGCGTGGATTCTTCGGCTTCGGCGGGTGCTGCGGGCTCATTTGCGAGAAGCGGTGACGACAGGCTGAGGCAGAGCGGAAGCGCCAATGCGAGCGCGGTGCGGCGAAGAGCGGTGATGGATGCCATCGTCCTTGATTTCCTGATTGTCGGTATCGGTCCGGTTTGCAGGATAGCAAGTGATGCGTGACGGGGGGACGGGGGTCACGGACCTGGGCGGCCTCACCCGGCAGCGGGGTCTGCATCGCGCGCATGAGCATGTTCCGCAAGTATCTTCATTGCGGTCCTGCGAGGAGCCTCCAACATATTCTCAATAACCCGAGGATGGAAATCCATGATTCCAGAACAGTTCCGACAGTTCATGCAGGACCTGAAACATGCGACGGAAACCGGAAAGGCGCGCTGGGAAACGTCGCTTATTAACGGCTACACCTGCGAGAAGGACGAGTTCAGCTTCGGCATCTGGCATCAACGGCATGAACATAACGGCATGGACGTGATCGGCTTCACGGTATCCGCGCCTTCAGGTCGTACTCGATTTCTGGTGGAAGGCAGTGATGCCGATTTTGCAGATATGAGCGACATTTATGCGGCGGCCTCAGCCGTCGCCAATCGCTTTCCGGAGCGACTGAAGAACCTGTTCCGGACGTGAGTTCTCAACGAGCAACCGGATACTCGAAGCGCAGTTCCCGACGGCCCTCCAACACTGCCGGCTGGATAGGGTCCTGGCCCGAGCAGCCATCCGCAATGCGACCGTTCTGCGCCATTTCGGGCACACCGCAGTTGCCGGTGCTGGTGATGTCCAGCTGGGGCAGCAGGTAACGGGCGAAGTCTTCGGCTTCTTTACGTGCCTGCGCTCGGCTGAGCTTGGGTGCCTCTACGCTGTAACGCAGTTTGATGGCATACAGGCGGTCCACCATGAACACCATGACCGAGTGGTAGCGCTTTCCATTTTCTTTATGGATGTAGCTGAAATCGGCCTCATATGCCGTTACGGCACTTGGGCGCGGCTGACGTCTGGCGGGCACGGATACTGCGCCATTGAGCGGCACGCTGAAGGTGGACAGTGGACTCAGCGGCGTGTCGGTGAAGGACTCCTTCCAGGCGGTCACCAGATTGTTGCGCTCGCTGGCGGCCAGTTGGGCCACCTGCTCCGCGTTCAATACACCCATCGGATAGAAGTACACGTCCATCCAGCCGCTTTCATCGCCCACCCGGTGGAAACGCACCGACGCGCCGTACTCCAGCTCATCGTAGCGGTGCTCGCTCAGCATCTCCCAACCGTTGGGAACCTTGAGCGGGTAAACCACGTGGGATTCGCGCAGATAGCCGCCGAGGAAGGGGGCGGCATCTTCCTCGTCCGGGAGCGTCATCGGCTCGCCACCCTCTGAGCTGCAGGCGTCGGCCGTCTTCTTCTCCACGTACTCGCGAAGAGTACCGGCACGCTGCTGCACGATCAGCGGCTCCAACGCCGGTACCACCCACTTGGCATCCTTGACCAGATAGTTGCCATACATGCGCAGCACGCTTTCCACCGCGGCCAACTGGCGAGGTGCCTCGTCTTTACCGGCCCCGTGCTCGATCTGCCAGGCTACGTTGCCGGCCATCATCTGCAGTAGCAGTTCGTCAGCGAGCGCCGGGCGGTTGTCGGCCTGAAGATCCAGCATGTTGCAGACGGTAACGGAGTAATCAGGGGTTTCCACTATCCAGCGCAGCAGCCAGCGGCGCATCTCCAGCGCTTCGTCTGCTAGAGGTGCCGCCTCCAGGGCGCGGGTGTAGCGCACGGCTTTGGCTGCGTCGGTTTCGGCCTGCGCGGGAGCGGGTGCGGACTTGGGTTCTGCGGCCTGCGATGCGGGCACAGCGAGTACGGCCAGCGGCAGGGCAACGCCCAGCGCCAGGCGGTGAAGCCATACGTTAGATGCCATCTTCCTTGAATCCCCTTCAGCCACCGGGGGTGGCTGCCTTGGGGCCAAGCGTAACAGGACGCATGACCCAAACAAAAAGCCCCAGCCAAGGCCGGGGCTTTCGCTACAACTGGTGCCGGAAACAGGAGTCGAACCTGCGACCTACGCATTACGAATGCGCCGCTCTACCAACTGAGCTATTCCGGCTGAGCAGGCAATTCTAAGCGGAGCAGCGGGTACGGTCAATCTGGCGGAAGGACGGCTGCGCGGGGGCCCCGGGGCCTCTATGATCCCCTGATTGTCAAAAGGACTCGACAGCATGCTCAGCTGGATCCGCTCCCTGCTTGGCCAGGACCGCCCTGCTCCGCCCGCCCCGCCGCCGCCTCGCGATGTGCTGCCCCTGGTGGAAAACCTGCTGCGCCCTGCCCTGCGGCTGCGGCGTTTCGACGGCCCTTCACGCAGTTGGCTTGGCGGTGACCCGCAACTGCCCGACGGCACGCCGTGGCCACAGGGCAACAAGGGCCCGTTGGAGTTCCTGGCCCGCCTCTCGCTGGCCGAGATGCAGGCAGCCCTGCCTGTGGGCTGGCTGCCGGCCCAAGGGGCCCTGCTGTTCTTCCACGGCCGCGGCGGATGGGGTGGCAGCCCGAAAGATCGTGGCAATCACGCCGTGCTGCTGGTGGCGGACCGCGAAGACCCGCAGGCCAGCACGGCAACGGTGGGCTCTGGACCCAGGCAGCGCCGCGTGGGCAGCAATGTTCGCCCGGTGCTGATTCAGACGCTGCCGCCGATCGATGATCCCCAGCTGGAGCCGCTGGACCTGGATGACTACGAATCTGACGCGTATCTGGAACTGCAGGATATCCCGTTCGGCGATGCGCCTTGGCACCAGTTCTGCGGCTATGACAACCCGATCCAGTGCTCGGGCATGCAGTCAGACTGCGAGGCAATTGCCAATGGCCAGCGCGACGTGGACCCGGCCGTAGCGGCAAAGCGATGGGAACTGCTGCTGCAGGTGGATGACGACGAAGAAATGGGCTTTGCCTGGGGCGATGGTGGCCGCCTGTATTTCTGGGTGGAACCGGAACGCGCTGCGCAGGGGGATTTCAGCAATGTTTGGCGGCTGCTCCAGTGCCATTGAGCCCCACCCTGCGTTGACGCTTTCGGCACTAAGCCCCAGGTTCAGTCCCACGACATCATCCGCTTGGACGAACTTGGCAATATTCCCGTAGGAGAAGGCGGGTTGGTCGTCTTCAAGAGAAGAGAGGACATTGTGCTGAGTCGATCAAAGATCACCCTCAGTGTGAATCGGGCACTGCTGGGCGAGGCATTCGATGAGCTGACCGGGGTCTGCGGGTTGATCGAGCATGAGGACGCTTTCAGCCTGACGTTCTTCGTCTCCCGCGAGCCCGATGACGCCATCGTCGAATCAATCTCGTGCATGGAAACCGAGGTGATGGCGGACTTCCCTGCGAGCGTGCACATCAAACACCAGATCGTTCATTGCGAGCCCCCCACCTTGCCAGCGACCGACGCCTTCTGGATACATCTGCGCAAAGCCAGAACGATCAAGGCGGACCGGAACCACACGACAAACACTATGGAAGCTGCAACCATATGGGCATTCGTCGGTGAGCAAGCAACGCTTCCTTCTGGTGTGTTTTCAAACGTCGAGCGTGCTGAACGATGGATCGCGCTGCATGCATTGAGTGGGTTGCTGACCGAGTATCCCCTCGACGAAGGTGCCTATGACTGGGCTGTCCGCACGGGGCACTTCAAGCCGAGGGCAGATAAGACCATCAACAGTGAGCTCATTTCTCGCTTTACATGCGCGCAGATGAATCATTTCCATTACTCGGATGGCGTCAGGATGTACTAGGCTGGCCGTGCCGCCACACCTGACATTGACAGGCGCGCAGATACACTGCGGCCGTCATCAGAGGATGCGACCGCATGTCCACACGCGCCGCCTTGGCTTCTGCATTGCTGTTCAGCCTGCTCAGTACACCGGCGCTGGCGCTTCAGCCGTCCACTTCACCCCCCTCCCCGCCTGACCAGAACTGGCAGCCGCTTTTTCAGCAGGTCCAGCGCGCCCCCCTGTTCTCCGACCAGAAGACCTTCGCCGATGCGGTGCCCAAGGGTGACCCGGCCGCGGCCGTCGCGGAATGGGAACGCGCCCGCACCCAGCCTGGCTTCGACCTCGGCACCTTTGTGGGCGAGCACTTCACCATGCCGGGCGAGGCCGAAGCCTACGCCCCTCCTGCAGGTCAAACCCTGCGCGCGCACATCGAAACGCTGTGGCCGCATCTAACCCGCTCCACGCCGGATGTCGAACCGAACGGCTCACTGCTGCCGCTGCCCAAGCCCTACGTGGTTCCAGGCGGCCGCTTCCGTGAAGTCTATTACTGGGACAGCTACTTCACCCTGCTTGGGCTGGCCTCAAGCGGGCGCTGGGACCAGGTGCGCGACATGGTCGACAACTTCGCCTGGCAGCTGGACCAGTACGGGCACATTCCCAATGGCAACCGCAGCTATTACCTGAGCCGGTCGCAGCCGCCTTTCTTCAGTTTGATGGTGGACCTGCTGGCGACGCATGAGGGTGATGCGGCGTATCAGCGTTATCTGCCGCAGTTGCGCGCCGAGCATGCGTTCTGGATGCGGGGCTCAGAGGGATTGGCTGCCGGTGCAGCAAGCGAGCGTGTGGTGCGGATGAACGATGGCAGCCTGCTCAATCGTTACTGGGATGCGCGTGCGGTGCCGCGCACGGAGTCATGGACGGATGATCTGGCGACGGCGGCGAAAGCACCGCAGCGTGCGCCTTCGCAGGTGTATCGCGATCTGCGTGCCGGGGCGGAGTCGGGGTGGGATTTCAGTTCGCGCTGCCTGGTACATCCGGCAGAGCTGAGC
>JAEXNZ010000194.1 GCA_023439425.1 Pseudomonadota bacterium | reverse complement strand
CCCATGCGCTTGTACAGCGCCAGGGTTTCCGGCACGTCTTCGCTCAGCGCGCTGGCGATGCGCAGGAAGAACTGCTGCGGGGTCTCGATCACCTTGCGGGTGTGCGGGTGGCGCAGCAGGTAACGGTCGTACAGGGTGCGCAGACCGAAGTAGTCGAAGTTCAGGTCCAGCGAGATGTCGATGGCGTCGTTGAGCTTGCGCGCGTTGGTCTGCACGAAGTTCAGCAGGCGGTCGTTGATCAGGCCGACTTCGTGGCCACGGCTGACCGACTGCGAGAAGGCGTGGATTTCCTGCCCCGACACTTCCTTGGCGATGTAATTGGCCAGCAGGCGTGCGGCCAGACGGCCGTATTCGGGTTCTTCACCGATCAGCAGGGCGGCGGTGCGGATGGACAGCTCGTCCAGTTCCTGCGTGGTGGCCCCGTTGTACAGGCCGGAAATGGTACGGGTGGCCACGCGCATCGGATCGACCGCGTGCAGGCCTTCAGCCGAACGCTGCACCGCGCGCACGATCTTGTTCAGGTCCACCAGTTCGGTCGACCCGTTGCGCTTGGTCACGCTCATCGTGTTGGAGGTCGGCGGCGAGGTCAGCAGGAACTCGCTTTCCTTCTTCTCGATGGTGGCGCTGGATTCGGTGCTCACGGCGGTGTCCTCTTGGCGTGATATGGGCGGGCACTACGGTTGCCGGCAGGGCTGGCAACCGGCCGGTGCGCACGGGCCTCAGGGTGGCAGAACGGCGTCTCACGGGACGCGACTGACGCGATCCCCTTGTGACACCAGCCCTCTCCCCCCGGAGACTGTCGCAACCGGCACCGTCTGCGGTGGGCAGGCGGCTCGTCGGCAGGAAGCACGATCCGGCTTCCCTGTGGTTCCGCCCGCCCCGTCTTGGGGTTGGTGGAACCGCCAGCCACAAGATAGTGGGGGTGTCAGGGATCGTCAACGCTAAATGTAGGAGATTTCACCAATCCCTTGTGGCGCAAGGATTGGCCGATAGGGGTGTCCGACGAACGGTTGGAACCTGTCGAAATGGACTGCGCTGTCAATGGGGAGAGGCGACTTGGGGTGGCGAAAACAGTGTGTGAAAAACGGAACGGCACGCATCACGTGGGCGTAACAAACGTCGCGTGGTGAGGCTGGTTCAGCCACGCAGGGCGTGGCTCTACGGTGTCCAGCAGCGTATCGGGAGTTGGCAATTACGCGCGATGGGGGGTGCCCAGGTATTCGGCGCTCTGCATTTCGATCAGGCGCGAGGCGGTGCGCTCGAACGCACCCTGCAGGCGGGTGCCGGTGTACAGCGCCAGCGGGGTGTCGGTGGCGGTGCAGACCAGGTTGACGTGGCGGTCGTACAGTTCGTCGATCAGATTGACGAAGCGGCGCGCGGCGTCCTCGTTGGTGCGGTCGAAGTGCGGGATGTCGCCCAGCAGCACGGTGTTGAACTCGTGCGCGATCTCGATGTAGTCCGAAGGACCGCGCGGGCCCTCGCAGAGGGCGGCGAAGTCGAACCAGGCGATGCTCTTGCCACGTCCGCGGACCGGAATCTTGCGTCCCTCGATCTCGATATTGCCCGCCTTGGCCTGTTCGCCGCCGCTGAGCTCGGCCCAGCGGGTGCCCAGCCAGGCGTCGCTGCCGGCGTCGCGCGGGGACTGGTACACCGGCGAGCGGGTCAGCGCGCGCATGCGGTAGTCCTCGGTGCCCTCCGCATACAGCTCCACGCAGTAGGTCTGCAGCAGGCCGATGGCGGGCAGGAAGCTGTCGCGCTGCAGCCCGTTCAGGTACAGGTTCTCCACCGCCGTGTTGGAGGTGGTGACCAGGGTGACCCCTTCGGCAAACAGGCGTTCGAGCAGGCGCGCCAGCAGCATGGCGTCGCCGATGTCGGTGACGAAGAACTCGTCCAGCACCAGCACGCGCAGCTTGTTGCGCCATTCCTGGGCAATCCGCGCCAGCGGGTCGCTCTGGCCCTGGTGCTCGCGCAGGCGCTCGTGGATACCGCGCATGAAGCGGTGGAAGTGGGTGCGGTACTTCTGCTGGATCGGCAGCCCGACTTAGAACAGGTCGACCAGGAAGGTCTTGCCGCGCCCCACCCCACCCCAGAAGTACAGGCCCTTGACCGGCTCGGGCTTCTTCCAGAACGCGGACAGGCGATCCAGCCAGCCGTCCTGGTCGCTGTCGAGCAGGGCGGTGTGGATCCGGTCCAGCTCGGCCAGGGCGGCGTGCTGGGCGGGGTCGTTCTGCCATTCGCCCCGCGCTGCGCCTTCGGCGTAACGCTGGGAGGGGGTCAACACTGCGGAACTCATGCGGCTGGGCTACCGGCAGCGGGGAGCCACTGCTTCAGACCATGGGTCAGCGCGCCGCGCAGGTCGATCAGCTTGCGGTGGAAGAAGTGGCTGGTTTCCGGCATGCGCACCAGTTCGTGCGGCAGCTTCAGCTGCTCCAGCCAGTCGTACACGGCCTGCGGGTCGACGATTTCATCCTGTTCGCCCTGGATCACCAGCCACTGCGCCGGCGGCTGCACGCCGTCGAAGTCCCAGCGCCCGGCGGGCGGGGCAATGGACACCAGCACCTGCGGCTGCAGCTCGGCCGAGGCGCGCAGCGAGACGAACGCGCCGAAGCTGAAACCGGCCAGCCACAGCGTGGCCTGCGGGTTGCCCGCGCGCGCCCAGGCCACCACGGCCTTCAGGTCGTCCTGTTCGCCCACGCCATGGTCGAAGTCACCCGCCGAGCCGCCAACGCTGCGGAAATTGAAGCGCACCGTGGTGATGCCCATCTCGCGCAGGGTGGTGGCCAGCATGGTCACCACCTTGTTGTGCAGGCTGCCGCCCTCGGTGGACAGCGGATGGCAGATCACGGCGATGACCGGCACGGTGGGCACATCGGCCTTGGGCAGGTCGACAGCGACTTCAAGCGGGCCGACCGGGCCGGCCAGGGTGAGCGTGCCGGATTCGGCGGGGAACGAGGGATTTTGCATGGCACCATGATAGCGTCCCCTGCCCCCGACCTGCCCTGCCCCGCTCATGACATATCTGCTGTTGGCCGTGATCTGCTCGGTGCTGGTCTCGGTGTTGCTCAAGCTGGCCGCGCGCCGGCAGCTGGACGTGGCGCAGATGGTGACCTGGAACTACCTGGTTGCCGCCACCCTGACCGCGGTGGTCCTGCGGCCGCCGCTGGCGTCGCTGCAGTCCGGGCACGCGCCGTGGCTGGCGCTGCTGGGGTTGGCGGTGGTGCTGCCGACCATTTTCCTGGTGCTGGGCCGGGCCGTGGCCGAAGCCGGAATCGTGCGCAGCGATGTCGCCCAGCGGTTGTCGCTGCTGCTCAGCCTGCTGGCGGCCTTCCTGTTCTTCGGCCAGACCGCCACGGCGTGGAAGCTCACCGGGCTGGGGCTGGGCCTGGTGGCGATGCTGATGATCAGCCTGCGCCCGCGCGGCCCCTCGGTGACCGCCACATCGGGCAGCTGGCGCTGGCTGCTGGGGGTGTGGGTCGGGTTTGCCGTGGTGGAC
>JAEXNZ010000144.1 GCA_023439425.1 Pseudomonadota bacterium | reverse complement strand
ACCATGCGGTGCCGGGTTCATGCGGTTGCCGGCCAGCGGCCGGCACTACCAGATCACGGTTTATTGAGGAAATTATTCGCCAGCAGATCCCGCACATCCCTTACCCGCCCGCTCAGCACTGCCTTGGCCGCATACAGCGCGGTGCCGGCCACCTGCCTGGCCTCCACCTGCGGCGGCATTACCAGCTCGGTGGGGCTGGTGTGGACGTCCAGCAATGCCGGGCCGGGGTGGGCCAGCACGTCCTGCACGGCCTGTTCCAGGTCCTCGCTGCGGGTCACGGTGCGCCCGTAGAAGCCGATCACCTCGGCCAGGCGGCCGAAATCGGGGTTCTTCAGATCGGTGTAGTTGTCGAGCAGCCCTTCCACCTTCTGCTCCAGCTCGACGAAGTTCAGCGAGCTGTTGTTGTAGACCACCACCTTGATGGGCAGGTTCTCCTGCACCGCGGTAAGCAGATCACCCAGCAGCATGGCAATGCCGCCATCGCCGGACAGCGAGATCACCTGGCGGCCCGGGAACGCCTTCTGCAGGCCCAGCGCCTGCGGCATGGCATTGGCCATCGTGCCGTGCAGCAGGCTGGTCAGGGTACGGCGGCGGACATTGGCGCGGATGTGGCGCAGGATCCAGACCATCGGTGAGCCACCGTCGGCGGTGAACAGGGCATCGTCGCTAGCGTGGCGGTCGATCAACGCGGTCAGGTGCTGCGGGTGGATCAGCGTGCCCTCCCCCGGCTGCTCTTCTTCGGCACGGGTTGCCAGTGCTTTGTCGCGCCGCTCGATGCACTCGTCGAGGAAGCTGCGATCCTCGCGTGGCGGCAGCAACGGCAACAGGGCCTCCAGCGTAGGGCCGATGTCGCCCACCACGCCCAGCTGCACCGGGTGGCGGCGGCCCAGGTGGCTGCCGTCACGGTCCACCTGGATCAGCGTGGCTTTGTCCGGGTAGTACTGGCCCCAGGCGAAATCGGCCCCCAGCAGCAACAGGGTGTCGCAGGCCATCAACGTGTGGAATCCTGATTCGATGCCGAAGATGCCGGTCATGCCCATGTTGTACGGGTTGTCGTACTCCACGAAGTCCTTGGCCCGCGAGGTGTGCGCGATGGGAGCCTTCAACCGCTCACCCAGCGCCACCAGCGCGTCATGCGCGTGCTCGCAGCCGGCACCGGCGTAGATGCCGATGCGCTTCCCTTCGGCAATCAGCCCCGCGATACGCTGCAGCTCCTCGTCGCTGGGGCGCAGCACCGGCTGGGCGAAATGCACGCCGAAGGGCATGTCGTGCTTCACCTCGGCCTCGCTGATATCGGCCGGCAGGATCACCACTGCCACGCCTCGGCGGCTGATCGCCGCCTGACAGGCCAGGGCGACCACGCGGCGCGCCTGTTCCGGGCTGTGCACCTGCTCGCAGAACACGCTGCAGCTGGCATACACCGCCTTGAAGTCCACTTCCTGCGGGAACTCCATGCCCAGTTCGGCGGTGACGATCTGGCTTGCAATCAGCACCAGCGGCGCGCGGTTGCGGTTGCTTTCGAAAATGCCGTTGATGAAATGCAGGCTGCCCGGTCCACAGGAGCCAGCACACGCGGTCAACTGCCCGCTGATCAGCGAATCGGCCCCGGCGGCAAACGCGGCCACCTCTTCATGGCGCACATGCACCCAGTCGATGTCGCTGCGATGGATGGCATCGGTGACGTGATTGAGGGTGTCGCCGACGATCCCGTAACAGTGGCGCACACCGGCCGCCTGCAGGGTTTCAACGACAATTTCGGCAACGCGCTTGCTCATGACAGGACATCCACAGTTCCGGGGGAAGCTGCAGCCTAGTCCTGCGCAGGTGACACCGGCGTGCGAAAACACGCCGGTTCATACCTATGTATGTAACTCAGCGGTGGGTGTGCACCGTTGGTGCACACGCGTTAGAACGACACTTCCACCGCCTGCTGCGCCCACAACACACTCTGGTGTCCCGTGGCCTGCTTCCACGCCAGCCGGATCGCTTCAATGTCGGCGCGGCGCTGCGGCGTGTTTTCATGCAGCACCACCAACACCTTGGTGCGCAGGCGATTGGGGTCCTTTGCGCCCCGGAACAGCCACTGACCGTAGGCATCGAACACGGTCAGGCCATCGGGGAAACGCGGCGTGACCTGCTTGTCGAGGAAGTCGCGCCACTGCGTTTCGGTGATTGCATCGGTCTGCTTGCGCTCGGATGCCCCGCTCTCTTCGCCCACGCCGAAGTACAGCTCGCTGCGCACCCAGCCGGCCGCGGCATCTGGACGTGCGGCGTCGCCCTGCAGGGTGGCGGTGACGGCGGCGGTCTCGGCCGCCCGGGTCGTCGGGCCCGATGCGGTTGCGCAGCCGGTGGCGGTGAGGATGAGGGCAAGCAGCAGAACGTGGGCTTTCATGGGCATTCCGGAACAGGGGGCTTTGGGAGGGTACGGCGGACACGCATGGCGTGTCCCTACGCCTTGGAATTCAGTCATAACGCATGGTCATGACGGGCATGGCACCCCGCGACCTTGCGGTGCAGCATCACGCGGGCATAATATATCGCTTCATCCGGATGGATGTAAATGAAACTATCCGGATCGTCCCTGCCCCCGTCGTTCTGCTGGAGTTCGCATGTCCCGCCTGTCCGCGTCTCGCCTTGGCCTTGCCATTGCCCTGGTCCTCTCCTCTCCCCTGCTGGCCCAGGACCTTCACGCGCAGGACGCGCCGGCTTCGGCCACCACGCTGGACACGGTGATCGTCACCGGCACCCGCGCCATTGACCGCACCGTGCTGGAATCCACCTCACCGGTGGACGTGCTCACCGCCGAGGACATCCGCAAGGCCGGCGTGGTCAACGGCGAACTCGGCAGCGCCCTGCAGACGCTGCTGCCGTCGTTCAATTTCCCGCGCCAGTCCAACTCCGGTGGTGCCGACCATGTGCGCGCCGCGCAGCTGCGCGGCCTGTCGCCTGACCAGGTACTGGTGCTGGTTAACGGCAAGCGCCGCCACACCAGCGCGCTGGTCAACACCGACAGCAAGATCGGCAAGGGCACCACGCCAGTGGACTTCAACTCCATTCCGGTCAGCGCGATCTCGCGCATTGAAGTGCTGCGCGACGGTGCCGGCGCGCTGTATGGCTCCGATGCGGTGGCCGGCGTGATCAACGTGATCCTGGACAACGCGCCGGAAGGCGGCGCGATTGAAGCCAGCTTCGGTGCGCACCACACCGATCTGAAGCCGATTGACCGCACCATTACCGATGGCCAGACCAGCTTCTTCAGCGCCAAGGTCGGCACCGGGCTCGGCGACAACGGCGGCTTCCTGCGCGTGGGCCTGGAACTGAAGAACCGCGAAGGCACCAACCGCGCCGGCTTCGACCAGATTCCGCCGTGGGACCAGAGTGACACCAACCTGGCCCTGCAGGGGCAGCGCAACTACGTGCTGGGCGATGGCAAGACCAAGGATCTGAACGCCTGGATCAACAGCGAACTGCCGTTCGGCGAGACCTCGAAGTTCTACTTCTTCAGCACCTTCAACCAGCGCGACAGTGAAGGCGCGAACTACTTCCGCTATCCCGACAGCGACGCCAACTGGACCGAGCTCTATCCAAACGGCTACCGCCCGATTTCCGAAGGCGAGAACCGCGACGTACAGGCCGTGGCCGGTGCGAAGGGCCAATGGGGCGAGTGGAACTACGACGCCAGCCTGGACTACGGCTTCAACACCTTCACCTACCGCCTGCGCAATTCGCTCAATGCTTCGCTGGGCCCGACCAGCCCGACCCGGTTCAAGACCGGCGACTACCGCAATGAACTGACTGTGGGCAACTTCGACCTGGGCCGGGTGTTCACCCAGGGCAACAACAGCCACAGCCTGGGCCTGGGCCTGGAAGCGCGCCGTGACCACTACCAGACCCGTCCGGGCGATCCAGCCAGCTACGCCGCAGGCCCGTACACCGACCGCCCGACCGGCTCACAGGCCGGCGGTGGCCTGACCCCGCAGGACGCCACGTCGCTGTCGCGCGATGTCGCCAGCGCCTATGCCAGCCTCTCCAGCACCTTTGGCGACCACTTCAGCAGTGACCTGGCCGCACGCTATGAGCACAGCGACGACTACGGCGGCGAGCTGACCGGCAAGCTCGGCCTGCGCTACGAGTTCACCCCGGCGTTCGCGCTGCGTGGTGCCATTTCCAACAACTTCCGCGCGCCGTCGCTGGCGCAGATCGGCTATGAATCCACCTCCACCGGCTACAACGCCGCCGGTCAGCTGGTGCAGGGCCGCACGCTGTCGGTGAACAATCCGATTGCCCGTGGCCTGGGTGCCACCGACCTGAAGCCGGAAAAGTCGATCAACACCAGCCTGGGCTTCACCAGCCGCATTGGCGACCACTTCGATGTGTCGCTGGACTTCTACCAGATTGATATTGATGACCGCATTGCGCTGTCGGAGAGCATCACCGGTGATGCACTGACCGACTACGTGCAACAGCAGTTCGGCGTGGCCGGTCTGCAGAGCGCCAGCTTCTTCGTCAATGCCGCCGACACCCGCACCCGTGGCGCGGAACTGGTGAGCAACTGGCGGCAGTCGCTGGGCGGCGGTGAGCTGGTGCTGACAGGCACCTACGCCTACAACAAGACCACGTTGAAGAACGTGCTGGCCACGCCGGCCAACCTGCTCGCACTCGACCCGGACTACGTGCTGTTTGGCCTGGAGGAAACCAACACGCTGACCGATGCCACCCCGCGCACGCGCGGTTCGCTGGCGGCGGCATGGACGAATGACCGCTGGGCGCTGAACAGCCGCCTGACCCGCTACGGCAGCGCCACACGGGTGTTCAACTTCGGTGACGGTTACATTCCGCGCCAGACCTATGGAGCGGAATGGCAGTTGGACGCGGAGGTGGAGTTCAAGATCACGCCGCAGTGGAGTGTGGCGTTGGGTGGACAGAACCTGACCGACAATTACTCGGACCTTTCCAACGAGGACATCTATTACTTCGGCAACCTGCCGTATGACGTGTTGTCGCCGATTGGGAGTAATGGTGCCTATTACTACGGGCGTGTTCGTTACACCTTCTGATCCCCGGTGACGACCAACGGTCGTCACCTACCGAT
>JAEXNZ010000140.1 GCA_023439425.1 Pseudomonadota bacterium | reverse complement strand
CCCATGCGGTGTACAGCCAGATCGCCCTGCACGCCGAATACGGCGGGGTGGTGCCTGAACTGGCCAGCCGCGATCACGTGCGCAAGCTGCTGCCGCTGATCCGCCAGACCCTGGCCGAGGCCGGGCTGGGCGTGAGCGACATTGACGGGGTGGCCTACACCGCCGGCCCCGGCCTGGTCGGGGCGCTGCTGGTCGGCGCGGGCGTGGCCCGTTCGCTGGCCTGGGCGCTGGAAGTGCCCGCCGTCGGCGTGCACCACATGGAAGGGCATCTTCTGGCCCCGCTGATGGAAGACGACCCGCCGGAACCCCCGTTCGTGGCCCTGCTGGTGTCCGGCGGCCACACCCAGCTGGTCGCGGTCGACCGCATCGGCCAGTACCGCCTGCTCGGCGAGACCCTGGACGATGCCGCCGGTGAGGCCTTCGACAAGACCGCCAAGTTGATGGGCCTGCCGTACCCCGGTGGCCCGCAGTTGGCCGCCCTGGCTGAACGCGGCACCCCGGGCGTGTACAAGTTCACCCGCCCCATGACCGACCGTCCCGGGCTGGATTTCAGCTTCTCCGGCCTGAAGACCCAGGTCCTCATGGCCTGGCGCGACAGCGACCAGAGCGACACCACCCGCGCCGACATCGCCCGTGGCTTTGAAGACGCGGTGGTCGAGACCCTGGCGATCAAGTGCGACCGCGCCCTCGATGCCGCTGGCTGCGACGTGCTGGTGGTCGCCGGTGGCGTCGGAGCCAACCGTCGCCTGCGCGCCCGCCTGGACGAAATGGCCCGCCGCCGCGGCGGCCGCGTCTGCTTCCCGCGTCCCGCGCTGTGCACCGACAACGGCGCAATGATCGCCTTCGCCGGCGCGCTGCGCCTGGAAGCCGGCCAGCACAATCCCCCGCAGGTGCAGGTCACCCCGCGCTGGGATATGGCGACCTTGCCGGCGGTGTAACCGACCGGTTCCCGGCACGTTGTTGCGCCGGTCGGTACCATGGCCCCCATATTTCATATGGCATGACTATGGACAAGGTATTCATCGAAGGGCTGGAAGTGGACGCCCTGATCGGCATCTACGACTGGGAGCGGCGCATCCGCCAGACCCTGCGCTTCGACCTGGAAATGGGCTTCGACAACCGCAAGCCCGCGGCCAGCGACGACATTGCCGACACCCTGAACTACAAAGCCGTGAGCAAGC
Source organism: Pseudomonadota bacterium (assembly GCA_023439425.1). Lineage (GTDB taxonomy): Bacteria > Pseudomonadota > Gammaproteobacteria > Xanthomonadales > Xanthomonadaceae > Stenotrophomonas. Next base: position 3,943 of record JAEXNZ010000140.1, on the reverse strand, counting down.
GCATCGAGCAGTTCGTGCGTGAATCCGACTTCGGCCTGGTCGAAACCCTGGCCGAACGCATCGCCGAGATCGTCCTGCGCGAATTCAACGTGCAGTGGCTGCGGCTGAAGCTCAGCAAGCCCGGTGCCGTGCGCGGTGCCAAGGCCGTCGGCGTCATCATCGAACGCTCGGCCCCGTAACCCGTCCGACCCCGTAAATCGCCGGACCCCGTAAACCGTAGAGCCGGGCTTGCCCGGCTGCTCTCCCCAAGGACCCCAACAAACGATGGTAGACGCCGTAATCGCCGTAAAGCTCCTCGAAGACCTGCAACAAACCCTCGAACCCTGGCCCTGGGCCTACACCGCAGTCGTCCTGGCCGGCCTGATCCTCGCCGCCTGGCTGGCCAACTTCGTCACCAAGAAGATCCTGCTGCGCGGCCTGCGCAAACTGGTCGCACGCCTCCCCGGCGGCACCGCCTCCGGCCGTGAACAGGGCAGCAACCTGCGCGTCATCTCGCGCCTGTCCAACGTGGTGCCCAGCATGGTGTTGGCCGCCGGTATCCGCATCGTGCCCGACCTGCCGCCGGAACTGGTGGCCTTCGTCATCGCCGCCTGCCGGGCCTGGGCGGTCCTCACCGTGGCACTCGCGGTCTCGCACGCGCTCGACGCCGCCAACGAACTCTACGAACGCCGCCCCGATGCCCGCAACAAGCCGATCAAGGGCTACCTGCAGGTGGTCAAGATCGTGGTCTTCGTCATCGCCGGCCTGTCCATCGTCGCCACCCTGCTTGGGGTGAAGCTGGGCCCGCTGGTCACCGGCCTCGGTGCCGCCACCGCCGTGCTGATGCTGATCTTCCAGGACACCATCCTCTCCCTGGTCGCCAGCGTGCAGATCAGCGGCGACGGCCGCGTGCGGCTGGGCGACTGGATTGAAATGCCCAGCCAGAACGCCGATGGCGACGTCATCGACATCGCCCTGCACACCATCACCGTGCAGAACTTCGACAAGACCATCACCACCATTCCGACCAAGAAGCTGGTCACCGAGTCGTTCAAGAACTGGCGCGGCATGCAGGAAGCCGGCGGCCGCCGGATCAAGCGCGCGCTGTACCTGGACCAGCACAGCGTCGGCTTCCTCGACGAGGCCGCCGTGGACCGCCTGGAGCAGTTCAGCGTGCTGGGCGACTACCTGCGCGAAAAGCAGGATGAGCTGGACCAGCACAACGCCCAGCTGCAGGCCCAGGGCCTGGCCGCGGTCAACGCCCGCCGGGTCACCAACCTCGGCACCTTCCGCGCCTATGTGGAGCGCTACCTGCGCAGCCACCCCGGCATCCATACGGACATGACCCTGCTGGTACGGCAGCTGCAGCCCACCACCGAAGGCCTGCCGCTGGAGATCTACTGCTTCACCCGCAGCACCGCCTGGGGCACCTATGAGGGCGTGCAGTCAGACGTGTTCGACCACCTGCTGGCGATCCTGCCGGCGTTCGGGCTGCGCGTGTTCCAGGCCTCCAGCGACGCCATGCTGATGGCCGCGCAGACCGTACGGTCCCCGACGGAGTAAGCTTCCGTGCCGCCCGGCACAGCGTGCGCTGCGTCGGGTTTTCCCCTTCCGGGGAAAAAAATGAATGCCGAAATCACTCACAACGGGGCCGGGGACGCTAGAATCCCGGCCTTGTAAACGTTTTCATAAGGACCGCCGGTGGCCTCCGATCGCATCGAAACCCTCATTGCCCAGATGACCGTCGAAGAAAAAGTCGGCCAGCTGGGTGTGTTCGCAGACATGGTTCGGCCGTTTGCCCCGGATGTGAATCCGGAAGCCAACGTCAGCAATGCCGACCAGGTGCTGCAGCAGATCCGCGAGGGCAAGGGCGGCTCGCTGTTCAACGGCGTGGGCGTGGAAGCCGGTCGCCGCATCCAGCAGGTGGCGCTGGAAGAAAGCCGCCTGAAGATCCCGGTGATCCTGGCCGCCGACGTCATCCACGGCATGCGCACCGTGTGCCCGATCCCGCTGGGTGAAGCCGCCAGCTTCGAGCCCGACCTGGCCGAGCGCACCGCCCGCGCCACCGCAGTGGAAGCCACCGCCGCCGGCCTGCACTGGACCTACGCCCCGGCCGTGGACATCGCCCGTGACCAGCGCTGGGGCCGTGGTGCCGAAGGTGCCGGCGAAGACGTGGTGCTGGGCTGCGCGTTCGCCGCCGCCCGCGTGCGCGGCTTCCAGGGCACCGACCTGCGCGCGCACGACGCGCTGCTGTCCACGCCCAAGCACTTCGCCGCCTACGGCGCGGTGATGGCCGGCATGGAATACAACATGGTGGACATCTCGCCGCAGACCCTGCGCGACGTGCACCTGCCGCCGTTCAAGGCTGCCTTCGACGCCGGTGCCATCACCGTGATGTCCTCGTTCAACGACATCAACGGCGTGCCCGCCAGCGCCAATGCCGAACTGCTCACCGACATCCTGCGTGGCGAGTGGAATTTCCCCGGCGTGGTCATCTCCGACTACACCGCCGACATGGAACTGGTGGCCCACGGCTATGCCGCTGACGACCGCGATGCCACCGCCAAGGCCTTCACTGCCGGCCTCGACCTGAGCATGCAGAGCGGCTTCTACGCCGAGCACCTGCCGGGCCTGGTAGAGCGCGGCGAGGTGCCGATGGCCACGCTGGATGAGTCGGTGCGCCGCATCCTCAACCTGAAAGAAGCGATCGGCCTGTTCGACGACCCATACCGTTCGCTCGACCTGGCCCGCGAAGCCGACACCTCGCACATCGCCGCGCACGACGAACTGTCGCGCGACGCCGCACGTCGCTCCATCGTGCTGCTGAAGAACGAAGGCAATGTGCTGCCGCTGCGCAAGACCGGGCAGAAGATCGCCCTGATCGGCCCGTTCGTGCAGGACCGCGAGAACATCGAAGGCTGCTGGACCCTGTTCGGCGACAAGTCGCGCTACGTCACCCTGGAAACCGGTGTGCGCGCTGCGATCAGCGACGAAAGCCTGCTTGAGATCGTGCCCGGCTGTGATCTGGAAGCCGCGCTGCAGGACGGCGTGGAACAGGCCGTGGCCGCTGCGCTGCGTGCCGACGTGGTGGTGCTGGCGCTGGGCGAACCGCAGCGCTACAGCGGTGAAGCGCAGTCGCGCGTGGAAATCACCCTGCCGCCGGCGCAGCAGGCGCTGGCCGAAGCCGTGGCCATGACCGGCAAGCCGCTGGTGGTGCTGCTGCGCAACGGCCGCGCGCTGGCCCTGCAGGGCGCAGTGCGCAATGCCGCCGCCGTGGCAGTCACCTGGTACCTCGGCACCCAGACCGGCCCGGCCGTGGCTGACGTGCTGTTCGGCGACTACAACCCGTCCGGCCGCCTGCCGGTAAGCTTCCCGCAGGTCAGCGGGCAGCAGCCGTTCTTCTACAACCACCCGCGCACCGGCCGCCCCGAACTGCCAACCATGTCCGAGTTCAAGGCACGCTGGCGCGAGATTCCCAATGCGCCGCTGTACCCGTTCGGCCACGGCATGGGCTACACCACCTACGGTTACGGCGTGCCGCAGCTCAGCCAGGCCAAGCTCGGCTGGGACGACACCCTCACCATCACCACCACCGTCACCAACACTGGTGCCGTCGCTGGCGAGGAAGTGGTGCAGCTGTACATCCACGACCGCGTGGCCAGCCGCGTGCGGCCGGTGCGTGAGCTGAAGGATTTCCGCAAGATCGCGCTGCAGCCGGGCGAAAGTGCCGAGGTCGTGTTCACTCTGGATCGCCATGCGCTGGGCTTCACCGGGCGTGATGGCGTGTATCGCGCCGAGCCCGGGTTGTTTGATGTGTGGGTGTGCGCGAGTTCGATCAGTGGTGAACCCGTCCAGTTCGAGTTGCTGACGTAACTTCGGACTTCGGGAACTTCCTGCCCTGATCACCTCGGGCGAATGTCGGTAGTGGGGGGGGGGGGGGGGGGGGGGGCGCCCGCGGGGGGGG
>JAEXNZ010000096.1 GCA_023439425.1 Pseudomonadota bacterium | reverse complement strand
AGCCGCTGATGAATTTCGACAACGTCGTGCGCGCCATGAGCGTGATGCGCGACGACCTGGGCTACGGCCTGGCCAACAAGCGCGTGACCCTGTCGACCTCCGGCCTGGTGCCGCAGATCGACCGCCTCTCCGCCGAAAGCGATGTCTCGCTGGCGGTGTCGCTGCATGCGCCCAACGATGAGCTGCGCGAAACCCTGGTGCCGCTCAACAAGAAGTATCCGATCGCCGAGCTGATGGCCTCGTGCGCACGCTACCTGCGCGCCAACAAGCGCCGCGAATCGGTCACCTTCGAATACACCCTGATGCGCGGCATCAATGACACCCCCGAGCACGCCCGCCAGCTGGCGCGGCTGATGCGCCAGTTCGACAACGCCGTGCAGACGTCGAACGCGGGCAAGGTCAACCTGATTCCGTTCAATCCGTTCCCGGGCACCCGCTACGAGCGCTCGGACGACACCCAGATCCGCGCCTTCCAGAAGATCCTGCTGGACTCGAAGGTGCTGACCATGGTGCGCCGTACCCGCGGCGACGATATCGACGCCGCCTGTGGCCAGCTCAAGGGCCAGGTGATGGACCGCACGCGCCGCCAGGCCGAATTCAACAAGACCCTGCAGGGCGGGAAAAACCGGAATGCCGCTGCCTGACCTTCGATTGCCAGCCGTTGTCTTCGTCGCGCTGGCACTCGCCGGCTGTGGCAAGCAGGGCATCACGATTCCTGACGACATCCGGGGCGTGGCTCCCGAATACACCGCCCGTGATGACGCCGATACGCGTCGCCGGGTGGCCTATGACAACAACGTCACCCTGGCCGCCGAAGCCGTGCGCCTGGGCGACCTGCCGTTGGCCGAGAAGCGTGGCCGGGCTGCGCTGAAGCTGGATGGGAGTCGCCCCGAGGTCTATCTGCTGCTGGCCCAGGTGGCCAATGCGCAGGGGCGCGACGCCGACGTGGGCGAGCTGCTGCGCAAGGCGGTCGAGGTTGCACCGCAGCGCGGTGATGCGCTGAACAACTATGGTGCGTGGCTGTGTGGGCGAGGCCGTGCTGCCGAAGCGCTGCCGTATTTCGACAAAGCCCTGGCCGCACCCGGCTACGGCACCCCGTCGGCGGCCCTGGCCAATGCCGGAAGCTGTGCATTGAGTGCCGGGCAGCCCGAACGGGCGGTGCGTGACCTGCGCAAGGCGTTGGCGCTGGCCCCGGGCAATGCGTTTGCACTGGAGACGATGGCCCGCAACGAGTACACCCAAGGGCGCTTTTTCGAGGCCCGGGCCTTCGTGCAACGGCGTCTGTCGGCTGCACCGGCCACACGTTCCGTGTTACAACTTGCCTCTGATATCGAGGCGCAGCTGGGCGACGCAGTGGCATCGGGTCGCTATCTGCAGCGAATTCGCGACGAATTTCCGCACGACGCGGCTCCTAATTCCCGGGGTTGAAGCATTGTGATTGACGACCAGACTGTGAACGCTTTTGATGCTGCGGCCGGATGCGGAGCACGACTCCGTCAGGCGCGCGAAGCGGCCGGACTGTCCCTCGAAGCGGTGGGGAAAGACCTGCGCATGCCGGTCCAGGTGGTGAAGTCGCTTGAAGCCGAGCAGTGGGATCGCCTCGGAGCCCCGGTCTTCGTGCGCGGCCAGCTGCGCAGCTACGCCCGCCTGCTCAAGGTTGACCTCGGCGACGCACTGGAACAGGCCCACATCGGTCCGGTGGTACCGCCGCAGCTGGTCAGCCACACCCACACCCCGCGTGCGCGCCGCATCGCCGAAAGCCTGGGCCGCCGCGCCCTCTATGTCGGTATTACCGCCGTGCTGGCGGTGCCCGTGTGGTTCGCCACCCGCGGCCACTTCGACACCGGCAACACCACCCCGAACACCGCGTCACTGGACGTGATTCCGGCGGCGGTTCCCGTGGCCGGTGGCAACGAGCCGGCCAACCCGGCCACCGCGGCTCCGGCAACGGCCGCCCCGGCGTCGCAGCCATCTGCGCCGTACCTGGCCTCGCTGACCCCGGTGCCGCGTCCGGCCGCCAGTGCTGCCACGCCTGCCGCCACGGGCGGCACCCTCAGCCTGCAGTTCAAGGGCGACAGCTGGGTGGACATCGCCGGTCCGGACGGTGCCACGGTGGAAAAGGCGCTGATCAAATCCGGCGAGTCGCGCAGCTTCAGTCCCGGCCAGGTGGCGCGCATGGTGCTGGGCAACGCGTCGGCGGTCGAGGTTCAGCAGGGCGGCGCTATCGTCGACCTTTCGCCGTACCAGCGAGCCAACGTGGCACGCTTTACGGTATCCTCTGACGGCTCCGTGGCTCCGGTTTCACACTGAGCTGCGATTTCCAATTCAATTCAAATGGTCCCTCCTGACGGGCAGGGGCGAGAGTACGCATGGCGATCGACGACCTGCTCGACGAGCACGAACAAAGTGAACGCGTCCGCGGCTGGCTGCGGAAGAATGGTGTGAGCATCATTGCCGGTGTGGCGATTGCCATCGGCGGCATTGCCGGCTGGCAGTGGTGGCAGAAGCAGCAGGGCAACGAGCTGGCCAATGCCAATGTGCAGTACCAGGTGGTGCTCAAGCAGCTGCAGGACAAGAAGCTGGATGAAGCGGCCAAAGGCGTGAAGGCGCTGGAAGGCGGCAAGTCCTCGCTGTATGCGGACCTGGCAGCGATGCAGCTGGCCAAGGCCCAGGTGGATGCCGGCAAGAACGACGAGGCGCTGGCCACCCTGCGTGGCATCCAGGCCGATCCGGAGTTCAAGACCGCCATCGACCAGCGCATTGCCCGCCTGCTCATCGCCGGCGGCAAGGCCGACGAGGCGATCAAGCAGCTGGGTTCGGCCAGCGACAGTGCCAGCCTGGAAATCCACGGCGACGCGCTGATGGCGGCGGGCAAGCGCGACGAAGCGCGCGGTCAGTATGAGAAGGCGCTCAAGACGCTGGACGTGGCGGCGCCGCAGCGGCGACTGCTGGAAATCAAGGTGATGGATGCCGGTGGCACGGTCACCGATCCTGCGGAGTCGGCGTAATGAAGCAGATGGTCATGATCAAGCGCGTTGCCACCCTGGTGCTGATGGGTGTGGCGTTGTCCGGTTGCAGCACCGTCAAGGGCTGGTTCGCGGGCAAGGACGCAGAAGCCAAGAAGGCACAGGAGCCGGCTGAGCTGGTCAAGTTCGAGCCGACCCTCAAGGTCGACAGGATCTGGAGCACCGGCGTCGGCAAGGGTGAAAAGCGCATCGGCGTCCGCCAGGGCCCGGTGGTGGCCGATGGCCGCGTCTACGCTGCCGCCATCTACGGTGGCGTGCAGGCGCTGGACCTGCAGACCGGCAAGACCGTGTGGACCTATGAACCGGCCAAGGTCAAGAAGCAGCCGCAGCTGCGTCTGTCTGGTGGCCCGGGCGTGGGCGAGGGCCTGGTGGTGATCGGCACGCTCAATGGCGAGGTCATTGCGCTGGATGCCAACGACGGTACTGAAAAGTGGCGCGCCAAGGTCCCGGGTGAAGTGATCTCGGCCCCGGCCATTGCCCAGGGCATCGTGTTCGTGCGCAGCAACGACGGCCGGGTGACCGGCTTCGATGCCTCCAACGGCACCCAGAAGTGGTTCAACCCGCGTGAGCTGCCCGCCCTGACCGTGCGCGGCAACGCGCCGGTGGTGGCAGGTCCGGGCGTGCTGTTCATCGGCAACGATGACGGCAGCGTAGCCGCGCTGGCCATGCAGGACGGCCGCACCGTGTGGGACCAGATGGTCGCCAACGGCGAGGGCCGTACCGAGCTGGAGCGCATGTCCGACGTGGACGGTGCCCCGGTGCTGGAAGGCAATACGCTTTACGTGAGCAGCTTCAAGAACCAGACCATGGCCATTGAAGGCCCGACCGGTCGCCCGCTGTGGGCGCGCGACCACGGTGGTGCCGGTGGCGTGGCCCTGACTTCGGGCAACGTGATCGTCACCGACGCCAAGGGCGGCGTGTTCAGCCTGGACAAGACCAGTGGCACCGCAATGTGGTCGCAGACCGGGCTGGCCCGCCGCACCCTGACCGGTCCGGTCATCCAGGGCGATTACGTTGTGGTCGCTGACTACAAGGGCTACGTACACTGGCTGCGCACCGACGACGGTCAGTTCGCCGCCCGGGCCAAGTCCGGCGGTGACCCCGTCCGGGGCGCGCTGGTGGTGGCCGATGGGATTCTGCTGGTGCAGAACGTTGATGGAAAGCTGACCGCCTTCCGGTTGGCAAACTAAGGAGTTACCGCGATGCTGCCTTTGGTCGCCCTGGTTGGACGGCCGAATGTCGGCAAGTCCACCATTTTCAATGCGCTGACCCGTACCCGTGACGCCCTGGTCCATGACCAGCCCGGCGTCACCCGGGACCGCAACTATGGTGTGTGTCGCCTCGACGAGGACAACCATTTCCTCGTGGTCGACACCGGCGGTATTGCCGAGGACGAAGAAGGCCTGGCCGGTGCGACTGCACGCCAGGCCCGCGCGGCCGCCGGTGAAGCCGACCTCATTCTGTTCGTGGTCGACGCCCGTGAGGGCACCTCGGCACTCGATGACGAGATCCTGAGCTGGCTGCGCAAGCTGTCGCGTCCCACGTTGCTGTTGATCAACAAGATCGACGGCACCGATGAAGACGCGGTGCGCTCGGAGTTCTCGCGTTATGGCTTCAGCGAGATGCTCACCGTTTCGGC
>JAEXNZ010000079.1 GCA_023439425.1 Pseudomonadota bacterium | reverse complement strand
GCCGATGATCAGCGCCACGCCCATCACCCAGGTCTGGGTGGGTACGTGCGGCGGCAGCAGTCCCTGGGTCTTCGGGGCGAGCGCCGGCAGGATCATCGCCGCCAGCCCCATGCCGATGGCACCGCCCAGCCCGATCAACAGCACCGATTCGATCATCACCAGCACCAGCACGGTGCTGTCCTTGAAGCCCAGCGTCTTCAGCGTGGCCAGTTCCGGAATACGCTCGCGCACGGCCTGGGCCATGGTGTTGCCGGTGAGCAGCAGCAGGGTGAAGAACACCGCGCCCATGATCGAGGTGACGATCAGGCCGATATCGGCGAACTGCTTGACGAAGGCCTGCTGGAACGCCGATTCGGTCTGGCTCTTGGTCTCATGGTCGGAGTTGGCCGAGATCGCATCGATCGCCTGCGCCACCCGCGAGGCGTGGTCCGGGTTGTCCAGGGTGACTGTGTACCAGCTGACCTGGTTCTTGATGTAGTCGTTGCTTTCGTCGAAGTACTTCCAGTTCATCATCAACTGGCGTTCTTCGTTCGCGGCCAAGGTGCGGTCCTTGGAACGGAAGATGCCCACCAGCTGCAGCGGCCAGTCGTTGCTGCCACTGCGCGGGAAGATGGTCGCCTGCAGCGGAATGGTGTCGCCGATCTTCCAGCCGCACTCCTTGGCCAGGGTCTCGCCGACCACCGCACCGGTGCGGGTGTCCTGGAACGCTTTGAGCTGGTCAGGCGGCAACTGCAGTTCGCGGTACACGTCGAAGTAGTTGGGGGCCACCGAGAAGTTGGCGAAGAAGTTCTTCGGATCCTGGTAGATGCCGCCGAACCACATGCCATAGGTGACGTCCTTCACCCCGGCCACCTGCCGCACCTGCGGCTCCAGCCGGATTGGCAGCGACTGGGTGATGGAAAGGCGCGAGGCCACGATCAGGCGGTTGGCCCCTTCCACGCTGCCGCCCGAACTGAACGCCACGCGCACCGAATCGAGCATGCCGAACAGCAGGAACGCAGCCACCACTGAAAACAGGGTCAGCAATGTCCGCGTCTTGCTGCGGAACAGCTGCGCCCAGATGAGCGAGAAATATTTCATGGCGGCGCTCCTCCGTCAGTGCGCCGCTGGCGCATCGGCCAGCTCGCCCTTGTCCAGGTGCACGGTATGGGTGGCGTACTCGGCGGCCTTGGGATCGTGGGTGACCATGATGATGGTCTTGCCGTGCTCGCGGTTGAGCTGCTGCAGCAGCGACAGGATCTCCTCGGCCGACGCGCGGTCCAGATCACCGGTGGGTTCGTCGCAGATCAGGAAGGTCGGGTCGGAGACGATGGCACGCGCAATCGCCACACGCTATTGCTGGCCGCCGGACAGCTCATTCGGACGGTGGCTGCGACGGTCGGCCAGGCCGACCAGGGTCAGCGCGATTTCCGCGTTGCGCTTGCGCTGCGCCGCACCCAGGTGGGTCAGCAGCAGCGGTAGCTCCACGTTCTTCTGCGCGGTCAGCATCGGCATCAGGTTGTAGAACTGGAACACGAAGCCCACATGGTGGCTGCGCCAGGTGGACAGCTGACCACCGCTCATGCGATCGATGCGCTCACCTTCAATCTCGATCTCGCCGCCGCTGGGAGTGTCCAGGCCGCCGATGAGATTGAGCAGGGTGGTCTTGCCCGAGCCGGACGGCCCCATCAGCGCCACGAAGTCGCCGCGTTGGATGTCCAGGTCGATGCCATGCAGCACCTGCACCTTTTCAGGGCCGCGCTGGTAGGTCTTGGTGATGTTGCGGAGCGAAACCAGGGTGGACATGGGTGGTTCTCCGTATCAAGAGGTTTGACGCATGCACGACCAACGGTCGTGCGCTACCGGTAGGACACGACCGTTGGTCGTGTCACGCGTTACGGTGCCTGCTTCTCCACCACCGCGCTGCCGTCACGCAGTTCCGCTGGCGGGTTGTTGACCACCTGCTGGCCGGCACTGAGGCCGGCGGTCACCTGGCGGTCGTTGTTCAATGCCACACCCACGGTCACCGGCACCTGCTGCGCGTGGCCGTCATCGCTGACCACGAAGGCCACGGTTTTCTGGTCGCGCTCGACCAGTGCCGACGCCGGCACGCGAACGCCCTTGGGCGCTTCTGCCTGCGCCGGTGCCGCCGCTTCCAGGAAGCTCACCCGCACGCCCATCTCCGGCACGATGCGCGGGTCTTTGACCTTCAGTGCCACCCGCACCTTGACCGTGGCCTTGCCGCGGTCGGCGGTGGGAATGATGGCGATCACCTCGGCTGGAATCTTCCATTCCGGGTAGGCATTCAAGGTGGCTTCCACCGGCATCTTCGGCTGCACGCGGCCGATGTAGGCTTCGCCGACCTCGACTTCAATCTCCAGCGATTCCATGTCGACGATGGTGCCGATGCCGGTGCGGGTGAAACCGCCGCCGGCCGACAGCGGCGACACGATCTCGCCCGGCTGGGCCGCCTTGGCGGTGACCACGCCGGAGAACGGTGCGCGCACGATGTTGTTGTCCACACCGAGGTCGGCAATGGCCAGCGAATCGGCCGCCACCTGGGTGTTGCGCTCGGCGGTCCTCAGCTGCGCACGAAGACTGTCTCGCTGGGCGGTGGCCTGGTCATACTGCGAACGGGAGACCAGCTGCTGGCCAACCAGCTGCTGTAAGCGTGCCGCCTCGGCATCGGCTTGGGCCACCTGCGCCTTCAATCCGGCCAGCTGCGCCCGCGCTGCTTCCAGCTGCGAGGCCGAAAGGCTGCGCTGGGCATCGGCATCAATCGGGTCCAGCGTGGCCATGATCTGGCCGGCTTCCACCCGCATGCCTTCCTCGATCATCACCTCGCGGACCTTACCGGTGATCTTGGCCGAGACCGTGGCCATGCGCCGGGCCACCACGTAACCGCTAGCGTCCAGCACCGAGCTGCTGGCCGTGCCCTGTTGAATGGCCAGCACCGGGGCGGTGGTGACCTCCAGCGGCTTTTCGCGGCCGAAGGCGAACCAGCCAACCCCGGCCAGCAGCACCAGGGCCACCACGGCCAATGTGAGCCAGAGGCCGCGACGCGGCGAGGACGGCGGCGGGGCCGCGCCCTTCTGGCGGTCGATACGAAGTTCCTTGAGCAGTTCGGCGGATGCGTTCATGGGACTCAAGACGTGGAATCGCGCCGAGTGTGACCGCAAGAATGTCCGGCGGCAAACGCCGCCCGGTTGGCGTTACCGGCCCGGGCCTCGCGCCATTGCCGAAAACACCCCGTCGCGCCGCACCCAGGCGTGGAACAACGCCGCACACAGATGCATCACCACCGTCGCAAACAGCACGTAGGCGAGCAGGCTGTGCGCGCTGCGCAGCGCCGCATACAGCGCCGGGCTGTGGGGCAGGATGTGCGGCAGCGCAACACCCTTCCACATCTGAACCGGGTAGCCGCCGGCTGACAACATCGCCCAGCCGACCAGCGGCATCGCGAACATCAGCCCATACAGCAGCCAGTGCGAGGCATGCGCGGCGGCCACCTGCCAGCCCGGCAGGTCGGCCGGCAGCGGCGGCGGGCGATGGCGCAGGCGGTTGATCAGGCGCACCACCACCAGCAGCAGGATCGCGATGCCCAGCGGGCGATGCAGGTCGATCAGTGCTGGCCGCCAGTGCAGCGACGCCACCATGGTCACGCCGATGAACAGCATCGCCAGGATCAGCGCGGCCATCAGCCAGTGCAGCACCCGCGCGGTCAGGTTGAAATGTCCGCTGCTCTGCTTCATTTCGCTTCTCCCGTCGCCTTGGCCGCACCGCTGGCGGTTTCGCGCTCGCGGCGGTTGAACGACACCGAATAGACCGCCGAACGCGCGGCCAGGATCGGGTCTTCGGTACCGTCGATGCCACTGGGCAGGATCAGCGGGTCGAAGTTGATGTCGCGGCAGGCTCCGCTGGCCTGCGGCTGCATCGAGGTGAGGCTGAGCGTGCCGACCTTGACCTGGCGGCGCTCGGCCGGCCACGGAATCGAGGGGTCATTGATCGCATCGGAAGGTTCGGCCAAGGTCACCCACATTTCCCACTGCACCGGTCCCTGCGCAAGGCGTTGCTGGAACTCGTCGGCCAGATAATCCAGCCCGGCCTGCGCGCGCTGTTCGGCGCTCATGGCTTCGAAGGCGGCCGTCGGCCGCATGCTCCAGCGCACTACCTGTTCTTCGCCGGCGGCGTTGATGAAGCGGAAGCTGTTGACGCCGTTGTACTCGGTATTGGCCCAGCTGGTCGACCACGGCGCGCTCTTGGCCCACTCACCAAATGCGCGTACCGAAGGGTACTTCGCCGCTACCGCCGCCATCTTCGCCGGGTCGGGTTTGCCGGTGGCGGGATCGGGAATCTGCGCCTTGGTCTGCTCCAGGAAGGCATCGGCGGTGGGCACGGCGAAGAACGGGAAGCTGTTCATCGCCGTGCGCCATTCCTGGCCGTCGTCGGTCACCAGCTGCAGCGCCATGCTGCGCACGCGCGCGTTGGCATCGGCCCCGTGCGGGTCGGCGCCGCCGATCGACATGCGCCCCAGCACCGGCACCTGCTGCTGGCGGAACACCCGTGCCGAGCTCAGCTCAGCACCGGCGGGCAGGCCCTGGAAGGTACCGCTGACGCACACGCCTTTGCTGTGCGCACGGCGGAAGCCCGGGTGCTTGGCCCCGGTGGCTTCAATGGTGTCAGTAAAGGACTGCGCGGTGGCGCGGTCGCGCCCCAGCCAACCGGCCAGCCAGGCAAACGCCAGAATCAGCAGGCCGGCAATGAAGGCAATCAGCCCGATCCACAGCAGCGGGGAATGCCGGCGGGGAGTACCGGGTTCCTGGCCGGCACGGGTGTAGCGAAAGAGCGACATGGGCCAATACCTGCCTTCACGAAGTGAGTGGGTGGGCTGGCGCTCATCCTCGCAGAACCGGTGTCCGGCCGATATTCACATTTTCGACAAGGTTGAAAACGACGATCCCCGCCGGGGCGGGGATCTTGGTATTACGCGTACCGCGTCTTCAACATCTGCCACGCCGAACGCAGCGCCAGCGCTTCACCACCGGCCGGGCGGCCCGGGCGCTCGCCATCGTTCCAGGCGTACACGTCCAGGTGTGCCCACAGCTGGCCTTCGCCAATGAAGCGCTCCAGGTACAGCGCGGCGGTGACCGAGCCGGCCATGCGCGAGCCGGCGTTGGCCAGGTCGGCAATGCCGCTGTGCAGGTAACGCAGGTACGGACGCCACAGCGGCATGCGCCAGACCGGGTCGCGGGTGCGGTCGCCGGCTTCCAGCCACTGCTGGGCGACGCGATCATCGTTGGTGAACAACGCCGGCAGGTCCGGGCCCAGTGCGATGCGCGCCGCGCCGGTGAGGGTGGCGAAGTCCAGCAGCAGCTCCGGCTTCTGCTCGCTGGCGTAGGTCAGCGCGTCGCACAGGATCACCCGGCCTTCGGCGTCGGTGTTGTCGATCTCGATGCTCAAGCCCTTGCGGGTGGCGATCACTTCGCCCGGACGGAACGCATCCGGACCGATCGCATTTTCCACCGCCGGAATCAGCAGGGTCAGCTGCACCGGCAGCTGCTGGGCCATGATCAGTCCGGCCAGTGCCAGCGCGTGCGCGGCACCGCCCATGTCCTTCTTCATGTTGCGCATGCCGTCGGCCGGCTTGATGTCCAGCCCACCGGTGTCGAAGCACACGCCCTTGCCAACCAGTGCCACGTGCGGCGCACCGGCCTGGCCCCAGCGCAGCGCGATCAGGCGCGGCGCGCGGTGCGAGGCGCGGCCCACCGCATGGATGGCCGGGAAGTTCTGCTCCAGCAGTGCCTGCCCGGTGATCACCTCGATCTGTGCGCCGTGGGCGTTGGCCAGTTCACGCGCGGCGTCTTCCAGCTGCTGCGGACCCATGTCTTCGGTCGGGGTGTTCACCCAGTCGCGCACGCGCAGGCTGGCGGTGAGAACGTCGCGCACTTCCGCCGACGGGCTGGCCACCAGCTGCGCCGGGGCGCGATTGGGCTTGCGGTAGCGGCTGAAGCGGTAGCTGCCCAGGCCCCAGCCGAGGTGCAGCAGGGTCTGCATGCTGTCCGGCAGTTCTCCGGCCAGCTGCCACACGCTTCCTTCAGGCAGTGCGAACGGCGCGTGCGCGTAGGCATAGGCATCGCCCGGATCACCCACGCCGACGATGGCACCGCCGATACCGGCGTCGCCCGGCAGCAGCACCACGCTGCCGCCGCTGCCGTTGAAGTGCTGGGCGTCCAGCCAGGCCACCAGCGCCGGGGACTGCTGCGCGCGCCAGGCGGCGAACTGTTCGCGCTCCATCACGTGCAGCGGCAGGGCCTTGGAGGAGTCGGAGGTGAAGCCGTTGATCTGGGTCATGCGGGAAGGGTTCCGTAGTGGATCAGGCGCGCGCTGCGCCCGGGTTGGCATCGAGCCAGTCGGCCAGCCCGGTCAGGGTGTCAAACTGCAGGTCGGGCTGCAGCGAAGGATGGGTCCAGGTGTGGGCCTCGCGGTTGATCCAGCAGCCGCGCAGGCCGGCCTGCATCGCCCCCACCACGTCCATGTCCATGTGGTCGCCCACGTGCAGCACGTGGGTCGGGGCCACGCCCAGGCGCTCACAGGCGGCGTGGAAAATGCTGGCCGCCGGCTTGGCCGCGCCGTGTTCGCGCGAACCCAGCTGGAAGGCGAAGTGGTGGGCCAGGCCGATGCGTTCCAGGTCGGCGTTGCCGTTGCTGACCGCCGCCACCGGCACCCGCGCGGCGATCCGCGCCAGGGCGTCAAGGGCGTCCGGGTAGCACTCCACCTGGTTGCGCGCGGCGTAGAAGGCCTCGTACGCGGGCTCCAGCAGGTCCAGGCTGGCCCCGCTGTTTTCCAGCGCCTCACGCAGGGTCAACCGGCGCAGGGCGCTCAGGTCAAAGTGAAGGTGTGGGTTGTCGCGGAAGGAGCGCTCGCGCAGTTCGCGCATGGCCTCCACCGGGTACATCGCGGCGGTGGCCGGGCTGTGCTCCAGCATCCACGTGTGCAGCACCTGGTCGATGCGGGCCCCGATGGGGGCGAACGGCCACAACGTGTCGTCGAGGTCGAGGGTGATGGCTTGGACAGGGAAATTCACCCGGCCATTCTACTCCAACAGCCTTGCCCACCCCTGAGTGCCATCCAGCCGCGCCAGCACCAGCTTGATGCACACCAGCAGCGGCACCGACAGCAGCAGCCCGACCATTCCCCACAGCCACCCGAACACCATCAGCGCCAGGATCAGGATCAGCGGCGAAATCGCCATCCGACGCCCCAGCACGATCGGGGTGATCACCTGGCCTTCCACGGTATGCAGGGCCAGGTAACAGGCCGCCGGCAGCAGCGCTTTGAACGGGTCGCTGAACTCCACGAAGCCCATCAGCAGCATCAGGGTGACCCCGATGAACGGGCCGACATACGGCGCGAAGTTCAGCAGCGCCGCCACCGTGCCCCACAACAGGGCTTCCTGCACGCCGATTCCCAGCAACAGCAGGATCCCGGAAAACACCAGCCCGACCAGCGTGTTGATGACCGTAATGGTCAGCACATAGCGCGACACCTCGCGTTCAATCGAGCGCAGGATGTCACTTGTGAAGCGCTGCTGCTGGCGGCTGGGGAACAGCGCGATCGCATGCTTCTGCAGGTTCTGCCCGTAGATCATGAAGAACAGCGTCAACAGCACCACCGCCAGCACCGAGGCGGCCAGCTTCGGTGCCCGGGTCAGCACCCGGTACGGATCGTCCAGCTGGGTGCGCACGATCTGCACGCGGCGGTTGGTTTCGCCACCCGCAGCACGGGCGAAGTTTTCGGCGGCCAGGTTCGCCTGCTGCACTGGTTTGGTCAGGTTCTGCACCTGCCGCGCCACCTTGCGCAGCTGCTGGGGGGCTTCCTGGGCCCAGTCCATGGCCGGGCCGACCAGCTGCACGCCCAGCGCGGCCGCGCCACTCAGGCCCACGCCAATGACCAGCACCGCCGCCAGGAAACGCGGAATCCACAGCCGGCCAAGAAAGCGGAGGATCGGGTTGCCGACCAGGGCGAAGAACATCGCCAGCAGCACCGGCAGGATGATGTCCTGCGCGGCCCACAGGGTGTAGCAGACCGCCAGCGTGGCCAGTACCACCAACGACATCGGTGCGCGCGGGCGCGGGGTCGGTTGTGGCGGAGCCGGTTCGGCGTCGTCGGGTGGGGGCACGATCGAATCGGAAGAAGAAGACACCGGAACGCTCATGCCGATCGCCTGCGAGGTGATGCCCGACCAGCGGTCGGGCGGAACGTGTTGGGGGCGGAATACTACTGCTTACCGTTCTGAAACGTCGGTCGCGGCTTCCGCCGGCTGCGGCTGCGGTTCACTGCGCGGGGCGGCCGGTGCGGGCTGCGGCTGAACGCGCGCTGCGGCGGCCGGGGCCACGTCATCGGCGACGTCATCCACCTTGTCAGCCGCCTGCTCGGCGGTGTCGGCTGCTTCAGCGGCCTGCATCGACGCAAACGCCGCCTGCGCACTGGCCAACAGGCTGGACACCGAGCCGATCATCTGCAGCCACCGTGCGCCGTGGAAGCGGGTCTTTCCCGGTTCCAGCTTGCCGGCGATGAAGCCACCGGCCAGGCCCACGGTGATGATGCGCAGCGGGGTCCAGCCCTCGCGCCAGACCTTGCTGAGCGTGAACCAGTTGCTCTGGGTTTCAACGCTGCGGATGACCACCACCTGCTCGGCGCGCTTCACCCGCTGGCGCAGGGCTTCAAACTTCATCGCGTG
>JAEXNZ010000069.1 GCA_023439425.1 Pseudomonadota bacterium | reverse complement strand
GGGGGAGGGTGTGGAATGCTGCGGGCGGCGGAGGGCCGGCGCCAAGACGACCGCACCGCCACAGGGCGGTGCGGGTCGAAAGCGGAAGCATTGGCTACGGGTGTCTGCGAGACCTGTAACTGGCCATCCGGGCCCAAGGTGGCATAGACGCGGGCATGGATCGGGGCCGCGGCGGCGAGTGCCGCCACGGCCAGCCAACAACGGAGCTGCTTCACAACGGCGTTGCCGCCGCGACAGCCGCGAACAGGTCAGCAACTGTACTGACCTGCTCCATTGCCTCCGGCGACGGAATACACCCACCCGCCTCCTCGACATCCATCAGCACCGCGTGCATTCCCAGCGAGTCGATCCCCAGGTCTTCAACCAGCCTGAGCTGATCACTGATCGACGCGACTTCGCCTCCATGATGCTGGGCAAGGCATTGACGCAACTGGTCTAAACTGAAGTGCGACATCACTGAGCGCTCTTGATATCACGCCAGCCCTGGCCCAAGCTACCTCGCCAGATTCTTTCCCTAGGCTTCAGCTTCACGGCCTTGATATCGCTCAGCAATTTGGCCTGCATGTTGGCAGCTTGGTCCGTCCCGTTCGTTACTTCTCTCTTCTCATTAGACGAGGGCCGTGCCTCAGTCGTTGAGGGCGGCAGCTCCGGGCTTTGGCCGTCTCTTCCCGACAGATCGGGACGGTGCCGTAGCGCGTCAAGTCGAGCCTGAAGGTCGACATTGGTATCTGAAGCCACCTGAGATGCCAATGCGCTCAAGCCTGGAACATGAAGCAGACTTGCAGCCCCCTCCTCTTGTGAGATCGCCGGCCGATCGGCACTCTCCAGACCATTCTTCCGCATTTGAGCGTCCAAGCGATTAGCCTGGCTTCTCGCCTGTGCCATTCCGCCGATCGCCCTGCCGGCACCGGACTTTTCCAAGGCTTCAGATATCGAACTTCCATTATTCCTGAGCTGCATGAACTTTTCGAGATCACTCAGTTTCTTGGCACCTTTCGGAAACTGCTCATGACGGCCCAACATAGTCCCAGCCGCATCATCCCCAGCAATCTCAGGCTGCACATTGCTCATCCCGAGGCCACGCGCGATAGAGGGCTGGATCCGCTCCTCTGATGCGTCCAGTGATTCATTCTTGAAGAACGCCTTCATGTCGCGGACCAGCACGGAGCCAACCGTACCAACATCCATTGGCGTTCCACGCCACTTACCGAAGTCCTCGACATTCCCTCGGCTGTTGGCATCCAGCATGAGACGGTCCGATTGAGCTTTGTTACGTGCTTCGAGATAGTGCGCGTATTCCAGTTCCGGTGCAGCTGCCCACTTCTTCGGTTCCAGAGTGGATGGCGGAAGCAACGGCGCAGCGCCATTCCGCGTCACCAGCGACTCCCGATTGAACCACTTACTGCTTGGCGGAGGCGGCATCCTTTCCATGTAACGGGTGGACAACATCGCGCCCTTGGAGGTCACACCAGTTGCCGGCGCCTCCATGTTTCCGGACGTGACGTTGCGCTCGCCCTGGATCGGACGCGGGTCGTCAGAGGCGATTCCGGGAGTTTCAGTCAGCGGCGTCCTCTCACCTTGGCCATTCACGCGGAGTTCAGCGCAAAATCTCAGGTTGACACCTTCTCGCAGCGTATCAACCATGTCCTTGGTGTCTTGGTCTACAAACTCCACGTCAGAATCTTCACCCAGATCAATCGTAGGGTCGCTGCCGTCATTCTCGGTAGCTGGCTCACCACTATCTGGCTCGCTGGATCGAATCACGAGATGATCCTCGTTCTTCTGAACAGCCAACGCAGCATCATTCCGCGCCGTATCGTCCTTGATCCGAGCATCGCCCCGATCGTAATGGTTGCTCATCGACTCGGTGTCGGAGTCGCGCCTGTTGCCGCGACCGGCAAACTCCTTCAACGCAGCGTCGCGCTGTCTGAGCTTCTCAGAAAGGGCGTCGATCTTATCGTGCGCAGATTTCAGCTCATTGTGAAGCGCCGTATTGAAGTTGACCTGGTTCTGGACGCGCTCCTGCAGCATACCGTGCTCGATCAGCATGTCGCGGGATGCCGCGAACTGGTCGTTCATCAGATTGAACACGCCCAGCAGCTCGCCGGCTTTGAACCCGCCGCCGAGGTCCTTCAACTGCCCGAACAGCTCCTTAAGGAAGCCATCCATATGGATTTCCGTGGTGTTCGGGCTGTAGTTGTAGAAAACGCCGCCATTGCCCGCCTTGTCCAGAATGGGCTGCGGAATGTCCGGCGGGGCTTGGGGCGGGCGCGGATTGTCGGCCGGTGCAGGCTTGCCGTGCTGCGATTGCAGCACGAGATCCGGGGTCTTGAGAGCCTGCATGATCGCTATCTCGATGTGGTGGTAGTCCCCTACATCAAGCAAACCTGAAATGTTGGCTTGCAGCTTGTCGGACCACGTTTTGCTGAGCGCCTGCATCACGTCCAGCTTACTGCCTCCATCCTTGAGCAGCGCGGCATACATCTGAGGGTTCCGGGCCTCCATCGACCTCAGCAGGGGCTCCGCCACCACCGCACGACCGATGGCATCGAACAGCACTGCAGGGCCCAGCTTCTTAAGGGACGCGAGCACGCAGCCCTTGGAATCCCTGAGGGCGTCGGAGAAGGGGCCCGAGTATTTGTCGCCACCGCGAAAGCCTCCCGACTGCGGTCGTTCGCCTTTTCCGCCCAGCCTGCCGATCTCTCCGATCGCATGACTGACGGATCCGCGCAGTCCGACCAATGTGGCGTTATTGGGATCTTCTTTGAGTAGATCAGAAATGCCTGCGTGCAGGCACCCCAGGATTGTCAGCCGGCTCAGGACGAACTGGCCATGGTGTTCGTCCACACCCGGTGTCGCCCACTGAATAGACTTGTTCAGCGCCGCAACATGACGTTCCTTCTGCCCGGAAGCATCCCTCACCTCGGCCATGACGTCGCGGGCGACCCTCAGCCCCTCACCTGCGCACTGCTTGAAATACTCGCCTGACGCATTGGCCAGCGGCGTGCCGATGGGGTTGGAGCGAGGGCTGTTCCCGATCCTCTGGAACTTCCCGCCCAACTGCGTTGCCTTCACGGTCGAGGACAGCGAGAACGGCCTTGCGGGAGGGGCGACGTTTGTAATGGAACCTGTGGGCATGTTGGTACCTGCTCTTTCTGGATTCTGATCAAAGACCGCGCACGAAGCTCATGTCGGCTTCGGTAATCTTGTCGATCGTCGAGCTCAGAATCTTTACAATATTGTCGAATTTCTGGGTGACTTCGTTCAATTTCTCGCCGAGCACCTTGCTGACGTGCTTGATGTCTTCGACGCTGCCGTCCTTGCTGGACAGCCAGGCGTTGTACTTGGCGGGGCTCCAGTGAATCTGGCCTTTCAGACCATCAATCGACTTGAGAATTTCCTGCACGGAGTCCAGGTTGATCATCACTTGGAATTCCCCACCAATGGATACGGGCTTCAAGCCCGGCAAGTTCAGGGAATCGATGAAGGCTTGAGCCTCTGCCTCGGTCGAGAAGGAGGCCATGGGCCTGCTACTGAAGTTTCTGAATAGAGTTTCCAACGCAGTCCGCATGTCGTCGAAGTTGAGCTGAATGTCTTCCTTGCCATTCGAAGGCTTACCCACCTCAACCTTATCCATGGCGTCCGAGAACTCCTCGTAGAACTCGAGGAAGACCTTCATGGCGTCCTGGTACTTGCTCAGCCAGTTCTGCTGCAGGGCAGCGATGAGCTGACCGATCATCTCGTAGAACTCCGAGTGGGAGTTCCAGATCAGGCCGCTGGCGTCCTTGTCATGCGGATTGATCATCGGCTCGTCGCCGACTTCGGTCTTG
This sequence comes from Pseudomonadota bacterium, assembly GCA_023439425.1. Lineage (GTDB taxonomy): Bacteria > Pseudomonadota > Gammaproteobacteria > Xanthomonadales > Xanthomonadaceae > Stenotrophomonas. The sequence continues at coordinate 2,502 of JAEXNZ010000069.1, read as the reverse complement.
TCCTCGCGGCTGTCAGGACTGTCCGGGGTGTGCGGATTATCCAGGAAGTCCAGGAAACCAAAGATTCGCAGCATGTCAGCCATCGGTCGCTCAGTGCCCTCGATGGCCTCTCGGGCATCAGCGGACAGACGGGCTTCGCGCTCGCGGTGCTTCTTCAGTTCTTCGAGGATTTCCGGGTGCGCCACTACCTCGGTCACCTGCGGGCCCACCGCGCTCGGCGGCGCAGCCAGACCCAGCTGGGCGGCGGTGGCAGCACTGAACTGCAGCGAGGTGTTCAACTGCGACAGGTAACGCGTGACCGCGCTCGCACGGCGGTCGACGGCGCGGGCCAGATTGTCGATGAAGGGCTGAAGCTGGCGGATCCGCGGATCGGCATGAAGGCCGCTGGCTTCGTGGGTTTCCTTGGCTTCCGACGCCCCCGCCGAAAACTGCGTGCGGTGGGCGTGATTTACAGGAGAAGTAGCGTTGATCGTGGTCATGGGGAGGGCCTTAGAAGTTGCTGATGATCTGATTGCCGGTGTTCGCGACGAGGCTCTGCAGCTTGTCGAGCAGGTCCGAGGCGCCTTCGCGCATCTCGCGGGTCTTGTTCTGCTGGTCCAGATGCCCGTCGGCAATACGCTTCATGGTCTCGGCGAAGTTGAGCAGCAGTTGGCGCTCGGCTTCGGTCATTTCCGCTTCAATCTGCACGCCTGCGGTGACCGAGGCCGCCAACGAGGGGCCGAGCATGTTCAGCAGCATCGCGTGGCTGGCGGGAATCTGGGCGTGCGCGGCCGTGAACGCGTGGTCGGACTGCAGCGCCTCGTTGTGGGGGGCGGAGGTCTGGTCGAGCACACCGTGCCCCATCGGCTTCAGATCGGCGTCCATGTCTGCCTGCAACACGGCGTCCGGGCGATTCGCGTCTGTACCGCCCGTCACCGGGGTACCGTCCGCGTCGCGCGCCGGCCGGTGGTTGGCCGTCGGGGTGGTGGTGCTCTTGAGGTTGGCACGCGAGCCGTGGACGGCGATGTTCGAAGCGTTACCCTCGTTCATGTTATTGACATGGCTCTTCTTAACCAAGTCGGTCGATTCGGCGGTCTTCTTGGTGGCGTATCCGCCTACCGCGCCCATGAGCATGGTCGCGCCGATCTGCCCGCCCAGATTTTCCTTCGCCTTCTCCACCCCGCGCTTGCCGGCTTCGATCACCGTTTCGAGCTGCACGATGATCATGTTCGAGCCGTGCTTGCGCTCCATGTCCTCGAACTTCAGCAGCAGCTGTCGCAGCAGCGTCAGCAGGTTCGACAGCGGGTTACTGGCGAGCCAGTAACCGGCGTTGGCCGAGCGCGATGCCACGTCGGCATCAACGCCGGTGGCGGGGGCATTGAGGGCCGGCTGCTGCACCCCGTCGATGATGCGCACCGGCAGCATCCCCGCCGCACCTTCGGTGGCGCGCTGTTCGGCACCGGGTTCGTGCTGCAGGGGGTCCTGGGTGCCCAGCAATGCACCCAGCAGGATAGGCAGCTTGGCAAGGATGCTGGTCAGGGTGGTGCGGGCCTCCCCTACCGTCATGTTGGGCGCGCGCAGCTCCACCGGCGTGTCCACACCGGTCCGGCCGCTACCCGGATCAATTTGAACCAGCTGCTCGGTGACTGCATTGACCAGCAGGGCGACGGTCGCTGCGGTCATCGCCTTTGCGGGCACCGGACCATCAGCGCGGGACTTTGCTTCGTGGGTCGAACCCGACTGGTACGACTGCGTATTGAATGCAACGGAAATGCCATTGGGCATGACTTAGTCTCCTGAAAGTGGGGAATGTGCGCGGTCAGGCCGAGCGGCCGACGCGCGAGGTGATGTGATGGGCGGTCTGGTCCTGGTCGGCCATGACGCTGCTCAGATCCTGGAACATGACCGCGATCTGCTGATTGGTCTGCAGGAAGTAGTTCAGGATGCGCTCGATGAGATCGCGCAGGACTTCCGCCACGGCCATGCCCTCGTCCAGCTTCGCCTCGATCTCCGCTGCGTTAACTTCGATCTTGGCCACGATGCTGGCACCCGTGCCCTGCGCCACCTGGTGGCCCAGCTGCAGGTAGGCCATGCCCTTGGTCGTCTGTGCGGCACGAATGGCGAGGGTGTCGGCGTCGCGGCTGATCACCTTCGCGGTGGCATTGGAGATGGCCTTGGCGACGTCATCCACACCGCTTTTGGCGGCATGCGCGAAGGACTTGATCATGGTCGGGAGCGCCTTGCTGATCGCTTCCGTCACGGCCTTGGTGACCGCCTTGGTGATGCTCTGCACCGCGACCGTGCTGGCGGCCTTCTTGCTGAGGAAGGCAATCGCGATGACCATGGCGGCTACTGCAATGACGGCCAGCACGTCCTTCATCTTGTTGGCCACGTTTTCCGGGACGCCGATGGCGGTGAGCATATCGCCCAGCACGCCGCCGACGGCCTTCACCAGCTCCATGACCACCTTCATGATGGGTTCCATGATCTTGCCCATGATGTTCAGGCCGAGCTCCTCACCGA
>JAEXNZ010000562.1 GCA_023439425.1 Pseudomonadota bacterium | reverse complement strand
GAAGCCACGCAGGGCGTGGCTCTACGCCGGGTCCGCCGGGGCGATCATTCCCCTCTGGGGAACAACAACATGGCGTCGCCATAGCTGAAGAACCGGTACTTTTCCGCAATCGCGGCCGAATAGGCCTCAAACACCCGCTCCTGCCCGGCGAACGCCGAAATCATCATCAGCAGCGTGCTTTCCGGCAGGTGGAAGTTGGTGATCATCGCGTCCACGCTGCGGATGCGGTAACCAGGGGTGATGAAGATCTGGGTTTCACCGGCATAAGGCAGCAGCTCGCCATCGCGTATGGCGCTTTCCAGCGCACGCACCACGGTGGTGCCAACGCCGATCACGCGGCCGCCGGCGGCGCGGGTCTGGCGCACCTGCTGGACCAGTTCCGCCCCCACGTTCAGCCACTCCCGGTGCATCACGTGGTCTTTCAGGTCATCCACCCGCACCGGCTGGAACGTACCCGCACCCACGTGCAGGGTGACGTGGCCGCTGCTCACGCCACGCGCCTTCAGCGCCGCCAGCAGGTCCTCGTCGAAATGCAGGCCGGCAGTCGGCGCGGCCACCGCCCCGACTTCGCGCGCGAACACCGTCTGGTAGCGCTCGCGGTCATCCACGCCTGGTTCGCGCTGGATGTACGGCGGCAGCGGCAGCCGGCCGGCATGCAGCAGCCACTGCTCCAGGTTTTCCGGCACATGGAACTGCAGCATGTAGAACTCGCCGTCGCGGCCCAGCACCTCGGCCTCGCCGCCGGCATCCAGGGCAATCCGGCTGCCGGCCTTCGGCGACTTGCTGGCCCCGACCTGGGCCCGCGCCTGCTGTGCGCCGAGCAGACGCTCGATCAGGATCTCCACGCGGCCACCGCTGGCTTTCTGCCCGAACAGGCGCGCCGGAATCACCCGGGTGTCGTTGAACACCAGCAGATCGCCCGGCTGCAGCAGGTCCGGCAGGTCACGGACCTGGCGGTGCTCGAACGCGGTCGGGGCCGGCGGCACCACCATCAGGCGGCTGGCCGAGCGCTCGGCGAGCGGGGCCTGGGCAATCAGTTCAGGCGGCAGGTCGTAATGGAAATCGGACTTCTTCAAGGCGGCGTGCAGCAACAGGTCGAGAATGTCGCGCATTGTACGACTGGCTCCCGGTGGCAATGCATGTGGCCGACAACGTCGCGCAAAATGCTGCTATGCAACAGTTTTCCCCGGGGTTATCGCGCGAAAAGGCGCGTGCTAGCATCGGGCCGGAAGTCCGATGCACGAGCCCGAAGCGCGCGCCTGGTCGCGCGTTTTGCATTTGCGCCGTGCCGCCATTCGTTTCAGGAGATCTGCAATGAGCTTCATCGAACGCCTCGCCCCGCTTCGCGCCCAGCCCGGTACCCGCCTGACCGCCGGCCTGGATGACGCCACCCTGGAGCGCCTGGCCACCGGCCACCCGCAGCTGCTGGCCGCCGTGGACGCCGCCGCAGCCGAATTCGAGCGCGTCCGCACCAACCTGGAGGACGTGCTGGCGCTGGATGAGCGCGACCAGATCGACGCCCTGCAGGACGGCTTCGTGAATTTCTATGCCGACGACGCGGTCACCCCGTACGTGGCCCTCGCCGCCCGCGGTGCCTGGGTGGTCACGCTGAAGGGTGCGGTGCTGTACGACGCCGGCGGCTACGGCATGCTGGGCTTCGGGCACACCCCGCCGGCGGTGCTGGAGGCACTGGCTGCACCGCAGGTGATGGCCAACATCATGACCCCGCACCTGTCCCAGCGCCGTTTCATCCAGGCGCTGCGCCAGGAGATCGGGCACAGCCGTGGGGGCTGCCCCTATACCCGGTTCATGTGCCTGAATTCCGGTTCTGAAGCGGTCGGCCTGGCCGCCCGCATCGCCGACGTCAACGCCAAGCTGCAGACCGACCCGGGTGCCCGCCATGCCGGAGCGAAGATCAAGCGCGTGGTGGTCAAAGGCAGCTTCCATGGCCGCACCGACCGCCCCGCCCTGTACTCCGATTCCAGCCGCCGCAATTACATGCAGCACCTGGCCAGCTACCGTGGCGAGGACAGCGTGATCACCGTTGCGCCATACGACGAGGCCGCGCTGAAGCAGGTGTTTGCCGACGCCGCCGAGCAGCGCTGGTTCATCGAAGCGGTGTTCCTGGAGCCGGTGATGGGCGAAGGCGACCCGGGCCGTTCGGTGCCGCCGGCATTCTACGCGCTGGCGCGCCAGCTGACCCGCCAGCACGGCAGCCTGCTGCTGATCGACTCGATCCAGGCGGGCCTGCGCGCGCACGGCGTCCTTTCCATCGTCGATTACCCCGGCTTTGAAGGCGTCGACGCGCCGGATATGGAAACCTACTCCAAGGCCCTGAATGCCGCGCAGTTCCCGCTGTCGGTGCTGGCGGTCACCGACCACGCCGCGCAGCTGTACCGCAAGGGCATCTATGGCAACACCATGACCTCCAATCCGCGTGCACTGGACGTCGCCTGCGCCACGCTCGGCCTGCTGACTCCGCAGGTGCGTCAGAACATCCGCGAGCGCGGGGCTGAAGCGGTGCGCAAGCTGGAACAGCTGAAGACCGAGCTGGGCGGGCTGATCACCAAGGTGCAGGGCACCGGCCTGCTGTTCTCGTGTGAATTGGCCCCGCAGTTCAAGTGCTACGGAGCCGGTTCCACCGAGGAATGGCTGCGCAATCATGGCGTCAACGTCATTCACGGTGGCGAGAATTCACTGCGCTTCACGCCGCACTTCGGCATGGACAGCGAGGAGCTCGATCTGCTGGTTCAGCTGGTCGGCCGTGCGTTGAAGGAAGGCCCGCGCCGGGAAGCGTCGCAGGCCGCGTAAAGCGCCGCCGGCGCGCCCATGCGATAATGCCGGCCTGCATCACCGAAATCACCCCGCCGTTCACGGCGGGGCTTTTTCGTTTCCGCTGCAGCATTTTTGAACACAGGAAGATCCAATGAAGTCGATTTGCGTTTACTGTGGCTCCAACGCCGGGAGCAAGCCCATCTATACCGAACGCGCGATCGCGCTGGGCGACCGCATCGCCCGCGACGGCCTGCGCCTGGTCTATGGCGGCGGCAACGTCGGGCTGATGGGCACCGTGGCCAATGCGGTGCTGGAAGGCGGTGGTGAAGTCACCGGGGTCATCCCGCAGCAGCTGGCCGACTGGGAAGTGGCCCACCGCGGCCTGACCGAACTGGAAATCGTTGGCTCGATGCACGAACGCAAGTCGCGCATGTTCGACCTGGCCGACGGCTTCGTCGCCCTGCCCGGCGGCTTCGGCACCATGGAGGAGATCTTCGAGATGCTGACCTGGCGCCAGCTGGGCATCGGCAACAAGCCCTGTGCATTCCTGGACGTGGACGGCTTCTATGCACCGCTGATCGGCATGATCGATCGCATGGTGGATGAGCGTTTCCTGCACCCGGACCAGCGCCAGGACCTGTGGTAC
>JAEXNZ010000547.1 GCA_023439425.1 Pseudomonadota bacterium | reverse complement strand
CCCCCGGGGGGGCCGCTACCGACGGTGAAGCAATGCATCACCGGTAGGTGCCGACCGTTGGTCGGCACGGGGCACGATCAATGCGCCGCGGTGCCCTTGGCTTCGATCTTGCTGGTCTGGTACAGGGCCAGGCCGATGCGCTTGATCAGGCTCAGCTGCTGTTCCAGCCACCAGGCGTGGTCTTCCTCGGTGTCCTTCAACTGCACCAGCAGCATGTCGCGGCTCACGTAATCCTGATGCTGCTCGCACAGCTTCATGCCGGCGGCGAGGTTGTTGCGCACGCTGTACTCGGTGTCCAGGTCCTTGCGCAACATCTCTTCCACGGTCTCGCCGGGTTCGAACGCATGCGGACGCATGTCCGGGTTGCCGCCCAGGAACAGGATGCGACGCAGCAGCGCGTCGGCGTGCTGGGTTTCCTCTTCCATCTCATGGTTCAGGCGTTCGTACAGCGCGAACAGGCCCTGGTCCTCGTAGCGGCGCGAATGGATGAAGTACTGGTCGCGTGCTGCAAGCTCGCCGCGCAGCAGTTCCTTCAGGCAGGCGATGACGTCCGGGTGACCTTTCATGGGGGGCTCCTTGTGAATCGATGCGCGCATGGTGCCCTATCTTTCGGGACGGTGATCTAATCGGAATCAGTCGCAGTTGCGCTCGCACCCCGCATTCACGCGTCATCCACAGGCCCTACAATCGGCCTTCCACCGGAGGGGAGGTCGCGGGATGCGTCGTTGGCTGAAGCGGGTGCTGGGTTTCGTGCTGCTGGTTGCGGTTGTCGGGATTGCCCTGGTCTGGTGGCTGCTGCGCGGCAGCCTGGCGCCGCTGGACGGGGAACACACGCTGGCCGGCCTGCAGGCCCCGGTGACCGTTCAGCGCGATGCGCTGGGGGTGGTCACCATCGATGCCGCCTCCCCGGCCGACGCGATGCGCGCCCTGGGCCAGGTGCACGCGCAGGAACGCTACTTCGAGATGGACCTGATGCGCCGGGCCGCCGCCGGTGAGCTGGCCGAGCTGTTCGGCCCGGCGGCGGGGGACGCGGACAAGCGCATGCGCGTGCACCGGCTGCGCGCACGCACCGACGCCCACCTGGAGACGGCCATGGGCAGCCAGGCGGCGGTGCTGCAGGCCTATGTGGACGGTGTCAATGCGGGCGTCGGCAGCCTGCGCGTACGCCCCTGGCCCTACCTGCTGGTGCGCCAGGAACCGGCGCGCTGGAGCGCCACCGATTCGGTGCTGACCGCGCTGGCGATGTATGCCGACCTGCAAGACCCGGGCAATCAGACCGAGCTGGCCATGACCCGGATCCGCGAGGTGGTGCCGCCAGCGCTGTATGCGCTGCTGGCGCATGATGGCAGCGAGTGGGATGCGCCGCTGTTTGGGGAGGCGCGGGGTAATGCGGTGTTGCCGGGACAAGAAACCCTTGACCTGCGTGACGACCAACGGTCGTCACCTACCGGTGCACGGTCATCAGCCGCCGCAGGTGCATCCGGTACCGCGGCCACGGCTGCGGTGCAGGACGCGGACGTGAAAGGCAGCAACAACTTCGCAGTGGCTGGCGCACTGACTGCCGATGGCCGGGCCATTGTTGCCGATGACATGCACCTGGGCCTGCGCGCGCCCAGCCTGTGGTTCCGGGTGCGGCTGCGCTACCCCGACCCGGCCGCGCCCGGCGGCAAGGTCGACGTCAGCGGTTTCTCGCTGCCGGGCCTGCCGGCGATCGTGGTGGGCAGCAACGGGCACGTGGCGTGGGGCTTCACCAACAGCTACATCGACAACGCCGACTTCCAACCCGTGGTGGCGCATGCGCCGGGAATCCGCATCCACAACGAGCGCATCCGCGTGGCAGGTCAGCCCGACGTGGTGTTCCGCGTGCGTGAAACCGACTGGGGACCGATCCTGCACGAACGCCCGGACGGCAGTGGCCAGGCGCTGCGCTGGACCGCGCAGCAGCCGGGCGCGGTGCGCCTGGACTTTGCCGAGATGGCGCGCGCGGGTGACCTGGACCAGGCGCTGGCCGTCGCCGACCGCGCCGGCATTCCGACCCAGAACCTGGTGATCGCGGACAGCGCCGGCCGAATCGCGTGGCGACTGATCGGCGCTCGCCCGGACCGTGCACCGTCCTGCCCGCCCACCGGCTTCGGTACGACAGCCGCGGCCGACTGCGCGCCGTGGCCCATACGCAGCGATGCGTCCCCGGCGCTGATCGATCCGCCCGCCCACCGCCTGTGGACCGCCAATGGCCGCGTGCTCGATGGCGAGGCACTGGCCGTGGCCGGCAATGCCGGCTATGACCTGGGCGCGCGCGGCAAGCAGATCCGCGACGCGCTGTTGGCGAAGGAACGCTTCACCGAACAGGACCTGCTGGCGATCCAGCTCGACGACCGTGCGCTGTTCCTGCAACGCTGGTACACGCTGCTGCGGCAGGTGGTGACGCACAGCGACGACCCGGCGCTGAAGCGGTTGGAGGCCGCCACGCGCACATGGGAGGGCCATGCGTCAGTCGATTCGGTGAGCTACCGGATCACCCGTGGCTTCCGCGGCCGGGTGCTGAAGGCGGTCTCGGAAGGGCTGTTGGCTCCGGCCAAGGAGACGCTGGGCGACGACTACCTGGAACCCCGCCTTGCCCAGCTGGAAGGCGTGCTGTGGCCGCTGGTAAGCGAGCGTCCGGCGCACCTGCTGCCGCCGCCACATGCCAGCTGGGACGCGCTGCTGGCCGACGCCGCACGCGGGTTGGAAGGCTCGCTGGCCGAAACCGGCCCGGAACTGGACAAGCGCACGTACGGCGAACTCAACACTGCGGCGATCTGCCATCCGGTGAGCGCCGCCCTGCCCGCTTTCGCCAAGCGCTGGCTGTGCATGCCGGCTGACCCGCTGCCCGGCGACAACAACATGCCCCGTGTGCAGGGGCCCGCGTTTGGTGCCTCGGAGCGGATGGTGGTGTCACCTGGCCACGAAGCCGACGGCATCATCCACATGCCGGGCGGACAGAGCGGGCATCCGCTGTCACCGTTCTGGGGTGCCGGGCATGCGGATTGGGTGCAGGGCAAGCCGACGCCGTTTTTGCCGGGAAAGGCCGTGCATACGATGACGTTGAAGCCGCAATGATTCGCGTCGCCGGACAGGGGTCACGACCAACGGTCGTGATCTACCAAATGTCCGCCACCGACCGGTAGGTCACGACCGTTGGTCGTGACCGCGAACCTTGCGACGCTCGATCAGATTCAACAACGGCCCGGTCATGGCGGTGGTCACCAGCGCCATGATCACCAGCACGGCAAACAGACGATCGCCCAGCAGGCCGAGCTCGTAACCCAGGTTGAGCACGATCAGCTCCATCAGGCCACGGGTGTTCATCAGCGCGCCCAGCCGCCACGCCTCGCGCGTTTCCAGTCCGGCGCTACGCGCTGCACTGAAGGTGCCGAGCAGCTTGCCCACGGTCGCCACCGCAATCACCACCAGGCACAGCAGCAGGTCACTGGCCTGCAGCGCATCGGCGCGCATGCGCAGGCCGGTCATTGCAAAGAACAGCGGCAGCAGCAGGGTCACCGCGAACGGTTCCACTTTCTCCATCAGCAGCGTGCGCAGCTGCGCATTCGCCGACACCGCCACACCGGCCGCAAACGCGCCGAACAGTGCATGGATGCCCAGCACTTCCGTAACCAGGGCGCTGGCCAAGGCAAGCAACAACACGCCGAGCAGCCAGCGACCTTCGCGTCCGGCCGGAATGTTCTGCCGCGCGAACCACGGCTTCACCGCGCCCAGCATCAGCGCGATGAAGGCCACCACACACAGCAGGTTGACGCTGGCGGTGAGCCACCCGGTGGCCTGTGCGGCCGCCACGATCAGCGCCAGCAGGCACCACGCGGTGGCGTCGCCGAGTGCAGCGCAGGCGATGGCGGTCTGGCCCAACGGGGTGTGGGTGATGCCACGGTCCGCGAGGATGCGAAGCAGCACCGGGAACGCGGTGATGCTCATGGAGATGCCGACAAACAGCGCAAAGGCGGTAAAGCCCACGCCCTGCGGACCATGGTCGGGATACAGCCAGATGGCAAGCAGCACGCCGAGCACGAACGGCACCGCGATGCCGGCGTGGCTGACGGTGAACGCAAAGCGACGGCGGCCGCGTAGCGCGCCCAGGTCGAGTTCGGCACCGGCCACCAGCAGGAACATCAGCACACCGAGCTGGCTGAGCATGCCCAGCGGCCCCAGCGAACTGGCCGGGAACAGCGCGCCGTGCAGGCCGGGCAGCAGGCTGCCCAGCACCAGCGGGCCCATCATCAGGCCGGCGGCCATTTCGCCGATCACCGCCGGCTGACCGAGCCGCTTGAGCAGCGCGCCGGCCCCTTTGGCGACCACCAGCAGCACCAGCAGTTGCAGCAGGAACAGGCCCAGCGGCGAAGCCAGGTGCTGGGCCCAGTCACTGCCGACGACCTTTTCGGCCTTGGCGGCAACGGAGGGCATGCCTGGACCGGCATAGCGCGCCAGCGCCAGGCCGATGACCAGTGGAATCCCGGCCCAGGCCAGGTAGTGCCAACCCCATTTCATCGGCCGTGACTCGCCCCCGGTTTGTGCGTCCATGTACGTTCCCCATGCATGAGCGGGGATCATAGCGCGGCGGGGTTGTTACGCGCTGATCGCCTGTTCGTGCACCCCTGCTACGGCACGGCCGGAGGGATCGGCCATGGCGGCAAAGCTGGCATCCCAGGCAATCGCGGCCGGCGACGAACAGGCGATGGACTTGCCGCCGGGGACGGTTTCCGCCGCGGCCTGGGTCGGGAAGAACTGCTCGAACAGGTGGCGGTAGTAGTACGCCTCTTTGGTCTGCGGCGGGTTGTGCACGAAGCGCTTGTCGGCGGCGGCCATGACCCGGTCGCTGACCTGGGCTTCGGCGTGTGCCTTCAGACCGTCGATCCAGCCGTACCCCACCCCGTCACTGAACTGCTCTTTCTGCCGCCACAGGATCGAATCTGGCAGGTAACCCTCGAACGCTTCGCGCAGTACTGCCT
>JAEXNZ010000544.1 GCA_023439425.1 Pseudomonadota bacterium | reverse complement strand
AGCCGCGCTTCACCGACGACTTCGTGCTCGACAACCGCCAGGGTGTGCGCGTGCATCTGGATGCGCAGGGCGGCACCCGCATCGAGCGCAGCGGCGATGCAGCCAAGGGCCTCACGGCGGCAGCACCGCGCGTGCAGCGCACAGTCAGCCCGGGCGAGGGCGGTTACGTTGTGGACTACGTGATCGCCAATGACGGTATCGACGAGGCCGGCATTCCGGGCGTGCGGATCGGCTCGGTGGAAGGTCTGTTGATGGAGACCGACCAGTTCGGCCGCTATCACGTGGTGGGCGTGAGCGGTGGTGGCCAGGCGCGCGGGCGCAACTATGTGCTCAAGGTGGATGCGGCGACGCTGCCGGAAGGCAGCACCTTCATCACCCGCAATCCGCAGCTGCGCCGGGTGACGCCGGGCGTGCCGACCCGCTTCGACTTCGCCGTGCAGTTGCCGGCCACGGTGCTGGAAGAGAAGCGCGAGGTCGAAATGGTGCTGGGCGAAGTGTTCTTCGCCCCGGACAGCGCGCAGATTGCCGAGCGGTACCAGCCGGTGATCGCGCAGATGGCCGCGCAGGTGCGCCAGCACGGCGAGGGCGAGGTGATTGTCTCGGCCAATGGCGGTAACGAGGTCATTGCCTACGAGCGCGCCAATGCAGTGCGCGCGGCCCTGCTGAAGGCGCTGGACGGCGGAGCGGCGCAGGTGCGCGTGGTCGCGCGCGCCGATGTGGATGACCCGGCCTCGCTGCTGGTCGGCGTGGATCAGGGCGGCTCCCTGGTCGGCACGGTACTGTTCGACACCGACAGCGCGGTGATCCGCCCGGCCATGCAACCGCTGCTGGCCCGCATCGCCCAGGACCTGGAGCAGCGTGGCGCTGGCCGGCTGGTGATCGTCGGCCACGCCGATGTGCGTGGCGCGGTGCCCTACAACCAGGCGCTGGGCATGCGCCGCGCCGAGGCGGTGTATGCCGCGCTGCGCGAGCAGCTCAGCCCGGCGGTGCGCGACAAGGTGCAGGTGGATGCCAGTGCCGACCCCGCGGCACCCTTGGATGCGCGCCCGACGCGCAGGGAGGGGCGATGAAACCGTCGCTGCTGCACGCGGCGCTTGCCGCACTGTTGGCCGGGGCCAGCTCGCCTCTGCGGGCACAGCAGGCCGAGCCCGCCGAACCGCCACCAGTGCGCTGCACCGAGCAGGAGTGCCGCGATGGCGAGGGCGTGCTGCTGCGCATCCGCAGCCGCGGCGAAGCGCAACCGGTGACCGAGGGCACCAGCGCGCGCTCGGGCGAACAGGCATTGCAGCCCGACCGCCGCGTCACCGTGTCGCAGCCACCGCCGGGGCGCGCCGTCGCCACCGGCCGCTTCAGCCTGCGCCTGCCCAGCGGCGGGGTGATCTGGGCCACCGAGGATCCGAACCTGGGGCAGCCGGAACTGTCGGTGTCCGCGCCGTCGCTGGTCGCCTTCGAGGGCGGCCGCATCATCAAGCCGGTGCCGTTCTACGTGCGTGGCAACTACAGCGACTTCATCGAGCGGATGGAGATCCTGATCTTCCGTAACACCGACGTCGACCGCATCGCCCCGCTGGTGACGGTGCCGGTGGAAGTGGCCGCGGTCAGCCAGCTCGAATGGGACGGCGCGTTGCCGGATGACGAACCGTTCCGCAATGGCGACCAGCTGGTCTACATCGTGCGCGCGCACGGGGCCAACGGCATCTACGACGAAACCCTGCCGCACACGCTGCAGCTGGTGCGCCCGATCGAGGCCGACAGCCAGCTCAGTGGCCTGCGCACCCGGGTGGAGCGCAGCCAGGGCGCCGCGCTGGGGCTGGACCAGGCGCTGCAGCAGAGCCTGATCGACACCGCCTTCGCCGAGAACGGCCTGCGCCTGCAGAACATTCCCATCTATGGCTCGCGCATCCGCATCACCGGCCGCGACCTGCCCGATGGCACCAGCCTGACCATCAACGGCGACAGCTACCCGGTCGACATGGAGCGCAAGTTCGTCGCCGAGTACCTGGTGCCGGTGGGGCAGCATCGGTTTGACATCGCCGTGCGCGGTGGCCGCGACGGGCTGGAGCAGCAGCATGCGCTGGATATCAATGTCACCGGAAAGTACTTCTTCGGCGTCGGCCGGGCCGATGTGACCATCGCCCAGAACAGCGTCAGCGGCTCGGTGGCTCCGTTCGCGGTGGAGGAGCGCTACGCCGATGATGTGATCAGTGACGGCCGGTTGGCGTTCTATGGCAAGGGCAAGCTGCACGGCAAGTATCTGGTGACCGCGCAGGCCGACACTACCGAGCAGGACCTGGAGCATCTGTTTGATGGCTTCACCGAAGCGTGGCCGCAGGACATCTTCCGCCGGCTCGACCCGGACCTGTATTACCCGACCTACGGCGACGATTCCACCACCTATCGCGACGTGGACAGCATGGGCCGCTTCTACCTGCGTGTGGACTGGGACAAGAACCAGGCGCTGTGGGGCAACTTCGCCACCGGCATGACCGGCACCGAGTACGCCCAGTACGTGCGCTCCTTGTACGGCGCGGCGCTGAGCTGGCGGTCGCAGGCGATCAACCCCTGGGGTGACCCGCGCAGTACCCTGCGCCTGTTCGGTGCGCAGGAACAGACCGCGCCCGGCCACAACGAATTCATCGGCACCGGCGGCAGCCTGTACTACCTGCGCAACACCGACATCCTGCCCGGTTCGGACCAGGTCGTTCTGGAGATCCGTGACCGCACCACCGGCCGCGTGGAGAGCCGCATCACTCTGCAGCGCGGCACCGACTACGAGATCGATGAGATGCAGGGTCGGTTGCTGCTGACCCGGCCGCTGGCCCAAGTGACCCGCGAGAACGTACCGACGCTGACTCGTGATACGCCGCTGGACGGCTATGAGCAGCGCCTGCTGGTGGACTACGAATGGCTGCCGTCCGGCTTCGACGATGGCGAGCTCACCGCCGGCGTGCGCGGCAAGCAGTGGTTTGGCGACCACGTCGGCGTGGGCGTGACCTATGTGGATGAGAACCGCGACGGCCAGGACTACACGCTGGCTGCGGGCGATCTGACCCTGCAGGCCGGCAAGGGCACCTACCTGAAGGCGGAGTACGCGCACACCGAGTCGTTCGGGGTGCCGTCGTTCTTCTCCGACAACGGCGGCTTCACCTTCATCCAGGCCAACAGCACCGAGCCCAACCGCAAGGGCGACGCGCAGGCGCTGGAAGGACGGATCAACCTGCGCGAGCTGGGCTGGACGAAGCGCGACTGGAGCGGTGGGGCCTGGTGGCGCAACACCGACCCGGGCTACTCCATCGCCCGCCATGACACCGGCTTCGAGGTCACCGAATACGGTGCCGAGGTGCTGGGCCGCATCACCCAGCAGCTGGGCATGTACGCCCGTTACAGCAAGGCCGAAAGCGGGCCTGAGCAGTTCACCCAGGCCCAGGCCAGCCTGGAGTGGCGGCCGGATGACTGGAACACCCTCAGTGCAGAACTGCGCCGGGTGGAAGAGGGCAGCACCGACGATCCGGCGGCCGGCCTGCTGGGCGCAGTGAAGTACAGCCACCAGTTCGGTAACACGCTGGAGCTGTATGGGCTGGTGCAGGCTACGCTGGATGACGATGGCGGCCGCTACGAGGACAACAACGCGGTAGCGGTGGGCGGCGAGTACCTGCTGGGTGACCGCGCCAGCGTCGGTGCCGAGGTGAGCACCGGTGACCGTGGCGACTCGGCCACGGTGGATGCCGAGTACAAGCTGGACAGCGACCACTCGCTGTATGGCGCGTACACGTACTCCACCGACACCACCGAGTACGAATCGCTTTTCAACCCGACCCGGCAGAACGGCTGGACCCTGGGCCAGCGCTGGCGGCTGAGCAACCGCACCAACCTGTACAACGAAAGCCAGTTCCTGAAGGAGCCCGATCAGTCCGGCCTGGCGCACACCTTCGGCATGGACTTCTACCCGGCGCAGGGCTGGAACATGGGCTTCACCCTGCAGTCGGGCGAGCTGGACACCGTGGACGGCGGCCATGTGAATCGTGATGCGGTCAGCATCAGCGGCGGGCGCACCTCGGTCGACACCGACTGGCGCAGCAAGATCGAGTGGCGCAAGGACAGCGGCAGCGAGCGCCGTACCCAGTGGGTGACCACCAACCGGCTGACCCACAAGTTCAACGACAGCTGGCGGATCGCCGCCCGTTTGAACTACTCACGCACCACCGACGAACTCAACGCGCTGGCCGGCGCACGCTTCTGGGAGGCCAACGTCGGCTTCGCCTACCGGCCGTGGAACAGCCAGCGCTGGGCCCTGTTCGGGCGCTACACCTATCTGTATGACCTGGCCACCGAAGCCCAGCTTGGCGGGGCCGACCAGGACCAGAAGACCCAGATCATCGCCTTCGAAGGCGTGTACAAGCTGGACACGCAGTGGGAGTTCGCCACCAAGCTGGCCCGGCGCGACGGCGAGGTCCGGCTGGGGCGCGGAAGCGGCCCCTGGTTCGATTCGGCCACCACGCTGAGCGTGCTGCAGGCGCGCTACCAGTTGAAGCAGAAGTGGTACGCGCTGGGCGAGTACCGCTGGCTGGACGTGAAGGACGGCGGTACCCAGTCGGGGTTCCTGGTCGGCGTGGACCGCGACATCGGGCAGAACTTCCGTCTGGGCGTGGGCTACAACTTCACCGAGTTCAGTGACGACCTCACCGACTTCGACTACGACCATAAGGGCTGGTTCCTGAACATGGTCGGGACTTATTGAGAATGCATATGCAAACCCGGGCAACTCGATATCGCTGGATCAGAACGTGGGTGGCATTGCTGCTGTGCGCGGCAGCGCTGCCGGCCATGGCCCAGACCGTGCAGAACGCCAAGACCAGCCAGGGCGGGGTGGGCACGTTTGACTTCACCGTGACCAATACCGGGGCCAGCAGCGAGAGCATCACCACCACGGTGGCGGGCACGCCGACCAGCGGTGGCACCATCTTCCTGGTCACCGACCCGGCCGTGGAGGTGACGATCAGCGAGACGCCGGCTGCCGGGTTTGTGCTGACCGATGCCAGCTGTGTCGACAACAGCGGTCAGACGCCGGGGCCGATTGGCACCCTGGGGCCGGGCGGGCTGACCATTCCCACCAGTGCGTTGTTGTCCGGCGCGGCGCTGGCCTGCAGCTTCCTCAATATCGCCCAGAGCACGGATCTGGCCATCACCAAGCAGGCCAGCCCAACGGTGGTGCCCAGTGGCGGCACGGTGACCTTCACCCTGACTGCCAGCAACGTCGGGGGTTCGGATGTGACCGATGCGGTGCTGGCCGACAGCCTGGGTGCGGGCTTGAGCTGCACCACGCCGGCCAGCTGCTCACCGACCGGCGGGGCGACGTGCCCGGGCAGCATACCCGTGGGGAGTCTGACCAGTGGCGGGGTGACGGTTCCCTCGATGCCCGCGGGGAGTGCGGTGCAGGTAACGTTCGCCTGCACCGTGACCGCGACCGGGTTGCCACCGTGAGAGTTTCGGGGTGGTGGCCGAACATTCGCACGAAATGTCACCCAAATGTCACCGATGTCACCCGTTTGACACCGCCAATGATGTCAATGTCATCCCCCGGTCATGCATCACCCGGGCACTTGCGGCGTTCTAGGGGCTTCCCAACCCGAGCCCGACCATGCTGCCGATCACGCACACCCTGCATCGCAAAGCCCTGACTGCCGCTCTGCTCTCTGTCCTGTCCGTGTCGGCGCATGCGGCCGGTACCACCTGCCAACTGGTCGACGACGCCGGCAACCCGCTGCCACTCTCCAACACCGGCAGCAGTGCCAGCGGCGAGCAGTCGCTGGCCTGCGGCATTGCGGCAGGGGCCGACGGTGATCACGCCACGGCAGTCGGCAGCTGGGTGGACCTGAATGGTGACGGGCTGGTCTCCGGCGATGAAATTACCTGGGCCGCCGGCGACAACAGCACCGCGCTGGGTGCCGCGGCCCAGGCGCGCGCCGCCAACAGCACCGCCATCGGCGTGCGTGCGGTCGCTGCCACCGACGGCAGCGTGGCCATTGGCAACCAGGCCGGCGCGGTGCATGCGGCGTCCACCACCACCCGCACCACCACCTACACGCCGCCTGGCTCGCAGCAGACCGTCACGGATACCCAGGCCGCAACGGCCAGCGGCAGCAGCGCCAACGCGGTCGCCATCGGTACCGGTGCCACCGCCAACGGCAGCAACAACATCGCGCTTGGCACCGGGGCCAAGGTGCGTGCCATCAATGGCACGTTGATCATGAGCGAGGACACCGGTACCGGGGTGGTCACCAAGGTGGAGACACTGACGGAAGGCATGGCACAGAACTCCATGGCCATCGGTAATGGGGCCAGCGTCAACGGCAGCGGCTCGATCGCGCTGGGCAACGGTGCCACGGTGGAAGGCAACAAGGGCGTAGCGAACTTTCAAAGCAGCAACTTCGGCACTTTCAGTGGGTTGCGCACCGCTGAGGCGGCTGTGAACTCCATCGCCATCGGCAACGGCGCGCGCTCTCAGGGCAACAACAACGTGGTGATCGGTGCCGGGGCCGGCACCGGCGGCGACTACGTGTATGCCACGGTCAGCCCGGTGTGGCAGCTGGACCAGAATTCGACCATCGTCGGGGCCGGCGCGCAGAGCATCCGCGGCCCGGGCACCGCGTTCGGGTACACGTCCATTGCTTACAACGCGTATTCGACGGCCATGGGGTACATGTCCTATGCACTCGGTACCGGCTCGGTCGCCGTGGGTGGCTGGCTGGACTGGGCACAAGCGTTTGGAGGCACCCCGCGCGGGCCGGGCAACATCGCCAATGCCTACGGCAAGGCCTTCGCCACCAGCTACGGTACCGCCGCGTTCGGCAGTGGCACCTACGCCTTCGGCAACTACGGCACCGCGCTGGGCCCGGCGGCGTCCACGGGCGACCGGGATACCGAGAACCCCGGCCCGACGAGCGTGATCCGCAACTACGACAGCCCGGACGCCACCGTGGTGTCGGGTTCGTTCGCCGGGGGGTTCTTCGCCCAGGCCGCCGGTCGCTCCAGCGTGGCAGTGGGCCGCGAATCGGTCGCCGCCGACGCCGACGCCGTGGCCATTGGCACCCAGACCACCGCCTACGGCATCGCCAGCATCGCCATCGGCGACCAGGCCACCGCCACCTGGCACCGCAACATCGCCATCGGTGAGAACGCCTATGCCGACGGCTACACCGGCACCGGCAACATCGCCTTCGGCCAGGACGCCGCGACGTCTCCGGGCGTGGATGGCGAAACCAGCAATGCCATCGCCTTCGGCACCGGCGCGCTGGCGACCGAAACCGGCGCGCTGGCCAACGGTGCCGCGGCACGCGCAGACGGCATCAATGCCACGGCGGTGGGCAGCAATGCGCAGGCGGAAGCTGAAAACAGCGCAGCCCTGGGGCAGGGCGCACAGGCCACCGCCGATTCGGCGACCGCACTGGGTACCTATGCCTATGCCGCCGGTACCGCCTCGCTGGCGGCGGGCACCAATGCCTTTGCACTGGGCAGCAATGCCATCGCGGCCGGGTACAGCAGCTACGCCGGTGAGGACGACGCGCTGGCGCTGGGCAGCTATGCAGTAGTGGAAACCGCCGGCAGCGTGGCGCTGGGCAGTGGCGCGACTGTGTACGGCCACAACAGCGTGGCCATTGGCCGCAATGCCAGCGCCGACGCCGACAACGTGGTGTCGGTGGGCAGCAGCGGTGACGAACGTCGCGTGATACATGTGGCGGACGGCGTGGACGGGACCGATGCGGTCAACAAGGGCCAGCTGGACGCGGTGGTCGCCGATGTAGGCGGTACTATCGGAACCCAGCTCGACAGCGTCGCCACGGCACTGGGCGGCGGTGCCAGCCTGACCGCGAACGGCATCAGCGCCCCCAGCTTCGGCTTCCAGGGCAGCAGCTTCGCCAGCGTGGGCAGCACTTTCAATGCCATCGATGCGGCGTTCACCGGGCTGAGCAGCCGGGTGTCCGCGTTGGAAAGCGGTAATGGCAATGGCAACGGTAACGGACATGGCGGCGGCAGCGGCAACGGCCTGGCGCTGGGTCAAAATTCCAATGCCACCGATTCCAACGATACCGCCGTCGGTAACGGTGCCAACGTACACGCCGCCAACAGCGTGGCGGTGGGCAGCAATGCACTGGTCGATGCCAGCGCTGACAACGCCGTCGCCGTCGGTGCCGACAGCCATGCCACCGCCAGTAGCGCGGTCGCGCTGGGGCAGGGTTCCATCGCCGACCAGGCCAATACGGTCTCGGTGGGCAATGCCACCCAGCAGCGCCGCGTGACCCAGGTCGCCGCCGGCACCGCCGCCACCGACGCGGCCAATGTCGGCCAGATGCGTGATGCGGATGCGACCACGCTGGCCACGGCCAACAGCTACACCGACACCACCGCCACCCAGACCCTGGGCCGTGCCAACGCCTACACCGACGCCAGCCTGGCCGGCCTCAACGACAGCTTCAGCGGCCTGCGCGATGACGTGAACCGTCGCCTGGACCTGCAGGACAAGCGCCTGGACCGCCAGGGCGCGATGGGCAGCGCGATGATGAACATGGCCATCAATGCCGCCGGCAGCCGCAGCCCGCGTGGTCGCGTCGCCGCCGGCGTGGGCTGGCAGAACGGCGAAAGCGCGCTGTCGGTCGGCTATTCCAAGGCCATTGGCGAGCGCGTCTCGATGAGCATCGGCGGGGCCTTCAGCAGCGACGACCGCTCCGCCGGCGTTGGCTTTGGCGTCGATCTGTAATCCCACACCGCACGTCCTCCTGCGTGGCCGCCGCCGTGGCGGTCACGCGTTCCCCGTCTGCCAGGAAACCTTTCATGATCTTCCGCCGTACCGCACTCAGCCTGCTGGTCGCCGCCGCCTGCGCCCCGGCCTTTGCCGGCAGCGTCGACCTGACCTCGATCGACGATGCCACCGTGTCGCCGCGCTTCATCGTTACCTACAAGACCGGCAGTGCCGAACGCACCCAGCCCGCCGCACGCCAGCGCTCGCTGGATGCGGCCGCCGGACGTGCCCGCCCGCAGATGGGCGCGCGTCTGGCCGGGCAGCAGAGCAGTGCAGCCCTGCAGATCAAAACGCTGCGTAACACGTTCCGTGGCCAGCACGTCGTCCGCGCTTCGCAGCGCCTCGATCGCAGCCAGGCAGAGGTGCTGATGCGGGCCATTGCCGCCGACCCGAACGTGGACAGCGTGCGCGTCGACCGCCTGATGCACCGGGCCGATCTGCCCAATGATCCGGCGCTTTCCACAAACCAGATGTGGCACTACGGCACCGGTGCCGGTGGCGCGCGCATCACCAGCGCTTGGGGGGCCGGCGCTTCCGGGACCGGAGTGGTGGTGGCCGTCATCGACACCGGGGCCACCCACCACGCCGACCTGGAAGCCAACCTGCTGCCGGGTTACGACTTCATCTCCGATGCCTTCGTGTCGCACCGTGCCACCGACGAGCGCGTGCCCGGTGGCTGGGATATCGGCGACTACAGCGCCGTCAACGAATGCGGCGCGGGTGCACCGGCCAGCAACAGCAGCTGGCACGGTACCCATGTAAGCGGCACCATCGCCGAAGTGACCAACAACGGCCAGGCCGGCGCGGGCATTGCCTACAACGCCAAGGTGGTACCGGTGCGCGTGCTGGGCCGCTGCGGAGGGTATACCTCCGACATCAACGACGCCATCGTCTGGGCGGCCGGCGGGCATATCGAAGGCGTGCCGGACAATGCCAACCCGGCCGAGGTGATCAACATGAGCCTCGGCGGGGCGCATGAATGCGATGCGGATACCCAGGCGGCAATCAACACGGCGGTGGGCCTGGGCACGGTGGTCGTTGTCGCGGCGGGCAATGACAATGCCCCGGTGACCGGACATGCGCCGGCCAGCTGCGCCAACGTGGTCACGGTCGGTGCGACCGGCTATTCCGGGCAACGCGCCGGTTACTCCAACTACGGCGCGGGCATCGATCTGGCCGCGCCGGGCGGGGCGGGCACCGAAGGCAACCCGAACGGCTACATCTGGTCCACCCTCAACGATGGGGCCACCGTGCCCGGCAACGACATCATGGCCGGCTACACCGGTACCTCGATGGCCACCCCGCATGTGGTGGGCGTGGTCGCGCTGATGCAGAGCGTGGCCCCGCAGCCGCTCACCCCGTCACAGGTGGAAGGGCTGCTGAAGGCCACCGCACGGGCTTTCCCGGTCAAGCAGAGCCAGCCCAATGGTGCAGGCATCCTGGATGCAGCGGCCGCGGTGGAGCGCGCGCGCACATTCGGACTACCGATTGACGGCATTCCTACCAGCCCGGGTACGGCCATGCTGCTGCCGGCCATGAGCGCCGGCGACCGCGCGCTGTATGTCATTGACGTGCCGGCCGGCAAAAGCCGGATCGACATCACCACCTATGCCGGGCGCGGTGAAATGCAGCTGCTGCTGGGCTACGGGATGGACCCGTTGCCGAACGAGAACGCAGGCGCTTCCGCGCGCCCCGGGGTCAACCAGGCCATCAGCGTGGTCAACCCGGCGCAGGGCCAGTATTACCTGGCGGTGTCGGCCACCCAGGACATCAGCGGCGCACGGTTGATGGTCAAGATCAACTGAATGGGGGAATGACGGTCGCGCCGGGTCGGCGCGACCGTGTGGCCTGTCGTACGATGGGGGATTGCTTCCCTGCGTACCTGAAAGGCCTGGCTGATGCGCCTTGTCCGTTACCGATTCGGCGCGTTTGTGCTGGACCCCGCTGCACGTGAGCTCACCCGCAACGGTGAGCGCATTGCGCTGCCGCTGAAGTCGCTGGAATGCGTTGCGTATCTGCTGGAGCATCGCCAGCGTGCGGTCGGCCGCGACGAACTGGTGTCGGCCGTGTGGGGCCGGGCCGATGTCAGTGACACCGTGATTACCCAGACGCTGCGCCGCGCGCGCAAGGCGCTGGACGACGCCGGCGACCGCCAGACCGTGATCCGCACCGTGCCCGGTTTCGGCTACCGCTGGGTGGCGGAGGTGGACGTAGTCGATGCTGCCGTCGCTGCGCCGGTCGATCAGGCCGAGCCAGAGACCGGATACGTGTCGGTCCCGGAGCCGTTGGCGATGCCCGAGCCGGCATCGGCACCGGTCAGTGCTGCATCCGAGCCCCGGTGGCGCAGATGGAAGATTGCGATGGTGCTGGTGGGGGTGCTGGCGCTGGGCATGGTGGCGGTTGCAGGACTGCCACTGTTCCTGCGCAGTAACGCGCCCGCCGTGGAGGCCGCGCAGACGCAGGTGACGGTGCTGCCGGTGCAGGTTGAACCCGCCGATGCAGAGGTCAGCTGGGTGCGCCTGGGCGCGATGGACTACGCCGCAGAGCGGCTACGCGCGGCCCACTTGAGGGTTACGCCCAGCGAGCAGTCGCTGCATCTGGACGCCGTACTGGGTTCGCGCAGTGCGACCCATCCTGTCGACCTGGAGTCGCTGCGCGATGTACGCGTGCGCAGCGATGCGCGCTGGCTGCTGGTGCCCACCGCGCGAAAGCTCGGCGCGCAATGGAGGGTGCAGCTGCGCACGATCAGCCAGGACGAAGACACCAGCGTGGAAGCCTCCGGCGACACCGCGCTGCAGGCGATGGCGGTGGCGATTGACAGCTGGTTGCAGCGTGCCGGACGCACGCCGCCGCACACTGCGGCACCCACGGCGCTGCAGGAGCAGCTGCGCCGGATCGACGCCGAGCTGGATGCCGGGCAGCTTGAAGCAGCGCGCTCGCAGATCCAGGCGTTGCCGCAGGAGGTGCGCCGGCGGGCCAGCGTGCAGGTGCGCGAGGGCCAGCTGGCCTACCGGGCCGGGCACATGGACGCGGCCGCTGGTCTGTTCGAGCAGGCCGAAGCGCAGGCCGGTGACGCTGAACCCGCCGTCCGCGCCAAGGCGTTGATGGGATTGGGCTCGGTTGCGCTGCGGGAGGGGCGCGCCGACGTGGCGCAGCGTCATTACACGCAGGCCCTGGAGACGGCGGCACGCGTCGGTGAAGGCGGCGACGTCACCCTGTTGGGCAATGCCTACAACGGGCGTGGCGCGGCGCGCGCGCAGCTGGGGCAGCTGGAGGCCGCAGCGAGCGACCTCGGGCAGGCACGCATGGCCATGCGCCGTACCGGCGACACTGTGTCTGCCGCGATGGTCGGGGCCAATCTGGGTCGGATCGAGGCGCTACGCAATCACTGGGCGCAGGCGGTGCAGGAGTTCGACGCGGCGATCGAGGTGTTTCGTCGCTACCAGGTGTTTGATTACATGGCCGCGACGCTGGCGTCCAAGGCGTCGGCGGAACTGAGCACGGTGCAGCCGGCGGCTGCGGCAGTGACCCTCGAGCAGAGTGTGCCGCTCATCCCGCGCCTGGAAGATGCACGCCTGCTGGCCGTGGTGCGCGGCACCCAGGTCGAGGCGGCTCAGGCCAATGGACAGCTTGCGCAGGCGGAGCAGGCGCTGCGCGCGCTGCCGACGTCGGGCACCTCCGGTCAGGTGCTGCAGCGGTTGCGGATGGCGCAGGCGGTGGCGCGCGGTGATCGGAAGTTGGCCGCGCAACTGGCGGCGCAGCTGCCGGACCTTGCCGAAACCCTGGACGTCTCCACGGTCGTGGTGGCGGTGCAGGCGGCTGGCACGCAGGCAGCGGCGCAGCGCTGGATCACTCGCTGGCAGGCGCAGCAGCCGCCGGGGCAGCCGACGCCGTCACCGGGTGAAGCATTTTTCGAAGCCGTAGCACAGGCGCGCTTTGGTGAACCTGCCGCGGCGCTGGCTGCAGCCGACCGCGCGCTGACGGTGGCCAATCGTGACGGCAGTGGCAATGACCAGGTGCGCGCGGGTCTACTGCGAGCGCGGGTGTTGATGGTGGCGGATCGGTTGGAAGAGGCGAGTTCGGTGCTGGGCGAGCTGGATCCGTACACGCGCGCTGATTACCGGGTGGCGTGGCAGGCATGGGAACTGCATAGGAAGCGCGGGGATGTTGCGCTGATGCGGGCAGCGGAGCAGCAGGCCCAGGCGTTGGCGGGCGAACGCGCGCTGGATGGGGTGCCGCTGTTGTAAATGGGGGGGTGATCGCGTTGGTCGCTTTGGTAGAGGCGGTCGCAAGACGCCTGCCGTTGACGGTGATCGGCGCTTTAACGCATGGACCCTGCCGGGGCAATGCCTCCGTTCCCCGGTCATGCCCTACCGGGCGCTGCACCGCTGCGCGCCGTCGACTGTCGTGCGACGCTACCGATGTCCATACATCCGGCCAGCCGGGCAAGCCCGGCTCTACTAATTGGCGCCGACGGTCAGCACCGGGGCGGGGCTGCTGGTGCCGGTTTCGGCCAGTGAGAAGAACATCATCATGAACGCGAACGCACGCTTGGAGGCCATGTCACGGTCATCCACCCAATACCACGTGTCACGGTAGCGCACCGCAGCGTAGGCATCGGCCGGTGCCTGTGCGCCGCTGTGAATCGTTGCCAGACGATGCGAGCCTGGGCCGGTGCCGTCTGCTGCATACCCGGCCAGCGTGCGTCCCTCGGCGATGTGCTCGGGCGGCACATCAATGCAATTGGAGAAATCCAGCAGAATCTCCAGCATCGAACGCGTCAGCAACGCAATCTCGGTATCGTTGCGCGGCGTCGCCCCGTACACCAGGTTGAACTCGGGCGAGGGTCGGATGCGCATCAGTTCACGCACGTGGGCCACATCGGCCGCCAGCTGGGGCGATGCATCACCGCGAAAGAACAACACCGTAGCGTCGCCATTGTCGCGGCGCTCGATGCGCATGCCCAGGCCTTCAGCACGCTGTACCTTGCGCAGCAGCTCGGACAGCTGCACAAACTGGGGATCCGCTGCGCGCGCATTGATCCCCGCCGAGCGGTTGTAGTGGCCGTTGATCGCGCGGGTCGTGGCGCCGATGATGAAATCGGCTGGATACCCGGCCTGGATCATCTGGAACACCGAGGCAGGGGCAATCGGGCGCAGCAGGCTCTGGGTGAACTTGTCCCCGGTCAGCGGTGCATAGGAAATGGTCGGCTTGGTGGTGAAGCGGCCGTAGCCGCCGATGGTGGGGGTGCCCGAGTCGTGCGGCGGGAACGTAGCGGAGGCATCGACCTGGCCCTCGGCCGAGTACGAGGCCACGATGGAGGACACATCCAGGAACATCGGGGCATCGGCATAGCGCAGCCGCACGATGTTGAGCAGGGTCTGTTCCTTCCAGGAGTCACTGATGGCGCTGGAGTAGCCCTGGCGATCGCGCGGAATGCTCTGCGGGCCGAGGGTGGCGCAGCTGCAGAGCAGGGCGGTGGAGAGCAGCGCCAGGTAAACGCTGGAGGGACACTTAAGCATGCCGGGCACCGCGGGAGGCCAGGGAACCACGCTCGCACCCGACGTCGGCCCGCACAACGGCAATTGTGCGGTAGCGCCCATGGGTAGTTTTACTGGCGGATTCGTTCCACGATCATGCCCCACCGGGCGCGGCACCGTTATCGGCGGTCGATTCTCGTGCGACCTCCGGGTCGTTGAGCCCGGGGTTGCCCGCCTGGAGGGGGGGGCGGGGTGCCTGAGC
>JAEXNZ010000537.1 GCA_023439425.1 Pseudomonadota bacterium | reverse complement strand
CTTCCCGGCCCCGCACACCTGGGAGCATCCCATGCTGATTGCAAGCAAATTCCAACGCCCGAAGGCACCGGTGGAGCTGGGCGGCATCACCTACTTCTTCACCCCGATCGACCCCGCCAATGCCGATTCCGAGCACGTGGCCACGGTTACTGATCCGGACCACATCCAGCGCTTCCTGGGGATCGCGGAGGGCTACTACGTCGCCCGGGCCAACGAGTATCCGACTGCCAGCAAGCCGGCCTTAGATCCGCCTGCGGATCCGCCGCCGCCGCCGCCGCCGGCAGACCCGACCGGCACCGGAGTCCAGACCAATGCCGACCCGCAGACGCCGCCTGGCGCGAACCTGACGGCCACCCTTCCGCCCGAGATGCTCGAGGCCGCCGGCGCGCTCAACGCGTTGAGCTGGCAGAAGCTGAAGGCCGAGCTGGCTAAGGGCGGGATCGACAAGGCTGTCATCAAGGCCGCCCTGGACATCGAGCTGGCCAAGCCGGAGCCGGACCAGCGGGCCACCACCGTCAAGCTGCTCGGCCAGGCACTCGAGGCCGCTTGACGTGGAAGCGCGCACCCTCAGCCAACTGATCGAGGAATGCCGGGAAGAGCTGGACGATGACGTTGCTCCGTACCTGTGGAGCGACGCTGCATTGACCCGGCATCTGAATGAAGCGGTTGAAGAGGCGTGCATCCGGGCGCGGCTGCTGGTGGAAAGCAGTCGCCCCGAGATCTGCCAGATCGAGCTGCAAGCCGGGCGAGCGGACTACTCGCTGCACCCCACGGTGTACGTGATCCGACGGGCAGTGCTGGCGATTGAGCCGGAAGAGCCGCTCTGCCGGACCACGTCCTCCGCGCTGGATGGGATGCAACGCCACTGGCGAACCGAACGAGGCCGGCCTGAGTACCTGGTGCGCGACCGGCAGCCGCGGCAGGTGACGCTCAGCCCTGTGCCAGACCGCGAAGGCCTGTTGCTGCTCACGGTCTGGCGCATGCCCGATGCCAGCGAAATGCTGGAAGACGGCGAAGACGAGCCCGTCATCGACGCCGTGCACCACCGCAAGCTGGTGCACTGGGCCTGCTGGCGTGCCCTGAACAAACGCGACTCCGAGCAGCGCAGCACCAGCGATGCAGATCGCCATCTGACGCTGTTCGAGGCCTATTTCGGCGATCGACCCACTGCGCGCGCGCTGCAGCAGCTCTCGATCGATCCGGTCACCGGCACCCAACCAAACTTCTTCTGACATGCCTGTACGCGACGACGACCTGCGCCCTGTCGGCCCCTGGCCGCTGGGGATCAACAACGTGGCCACGGAAGGGGCCCTGCCCACCGACGACAAGGGCTATCCGCGCGCATTGCGCGAAGCTGACAACGTCGACATTGACGCCGCAGGCTGGGTCCGCCGGCGGCGCGGCAGCACCAGGTCGCGGCCTGGCCAATTGACCCACTCACTGTGGTCCCACGAGCTGCTCCAGTTTGGTCTATTCGTGGACCATGGGCAGCTGCAGGCACTGCTCGAGGATGGGCAGGTACAGCCGCTCGGGCTTGAGGTCGGCCTGAACCCGGTGAGCTACACCGTCATCGGTGACCGAGTGTTCTTCAGCTCCATCACACACTGCGGCGCTCTGGACATGGATCTACGGAGCGCGGCCTGGGCCCCGGAGCAGCCTTCTGGCCAGCCGCTGCTGGCGCTGGCCAGAGAATCGCCGCTGCCCGCCGGGCAGTACCAGGTGGCGGTTACCTTCATTGATCGCGTAGGCAGGGAATCCGGCAGCACGCTCGCAGCAGCGATCGACGTCCCCGAAGGGTTCGGCATCGAGCTTTCAAGTATTCCGCTGCCGCTGGAGAACGACACCCTCTCCGTGGCGCTGTACGTATCGGCCGCCAATGACCAGGTCCTCCGCCAGTACGCTGTGCTGCCGGCCGGCCTGCGCACCGGCTCCATCTTGTCCGCCGGCGAGGGCAGGGCGCTGACCACCCAGTTTCTGCGGCCGCTGCCACCTGGT
The DNA here is from genome assembly GCA_023439425.1 of Pseudomonadota bacterium. Lineage (GTDB taxonomy): Bacteria > Pseudomonadota > Gammaproteobacteria > Xanthomonadales > Xanthomonadaceae > Stenotrophomonas. Next base: position 13,184 of record JAEXNZ010000537.1, on the reverse strand, counting down.
CAGATCGTGCGTGGTGGCCACGGCCGGCAGTTCGTGGCGGTGGGCAATGAGGTTCTGTGGTCAGAGCCGCTTCGCTACGGCATGTTCCGCCCGGCAGCCAATCGCATGCAGTTCCCTGCAGCCGTGGATCTCCTGGAACCCGTGGGCGATGGCACTGCCGGTGCAGGGGTCTACGTCGCCGCCGGCGCGCGCACGTACTGGTACGGCGGTTCCGATCCTGCAGCATTCTCGCAGGCCACTGCACGCGGAACCGGCGTCGTCCCGGGATCCGCAGCTGTCGTCACCGGCGACGTGCTCGGCCTCGATTCCGCCGCCCCCGTTCTGGTCTGGCTGGCCCGAGACGGCTATTTCTGCATCGGCCTGCCGGGTGGCCAGGTCCAAGTGCTGAAGAAGGGCGAAGCGGTCATCAACGACGCCGACCGCGCCGCGATTCTGATTCGCCAGGAGGACGGCATCAGCCAGCTGATCGCAGCATTGCGCGCGCCCAAGGCGCAGGGGTTGGCTTTTACCGACAAGGCCGTCGCACACGTCGTGCACCGGGACCCCTGATCCATGCCCCTTATGACCACTCCGACGGAGCGGCAGCGCCGCACCGACATCTGCCGTGCCTGCCCGAACGTGCGCACGCTCGGCCCCACCAACTTCATGCGCTGCAGCCTCTGCGGCTGCCCCCTGGCAAGCAAGACCCGATTCCAAGGGGCGTCCTGCCCCGCGGGCAAATGGTAGTCATCTAGAAGGAGCACACCAGTGAAGATTTTGAACACCCTGGGCAGCCTGGGGCGCGATGCCCTGCGCGCGATTCGCCGTCACCAGTACGAACAGACCGAGTCGGGCATCTACCTGCCCAGCGCTCGCGCTTTCATTGGCGGCGTCTTCCGGCATGCCCACGCACCCTGCGGCGGTGAGTTCGGTCCGGTGGCGGTTGATCCGAATCGGGTCGTGAATGAAGGACTGAACTATCTGCTCAATGCCGCGCTGGGCGGCGGGGCCCAGCAGACCGCCTTCTACCTCGCGCCGTTCGCCGGCAACGTCACGCCGGCTGCCGCCTGGAAGGGTGAACGTTTCAAGGATGACGCGACGGAGTTCACCGGTTACACCAACGCCACCCGCCTGCCATGGGAAACCGAGCCGGCCACCGAGCAGGCGATCGGCAACAGCGATGCGCTGGCAGCCTCCACGTTGACGTACGCCGCGGGCGGGCCGTACACGATCTACGGTATCGGCCTTCTGACTGGCTCCGCCAAGAACGCCACTGCCAACATTCTGATTGCCGGCACGCGGTTTGCGACCCCGCGCACCAACCAGCTCGCCGGCGACCGTCTCAGCCTCGAGTACGTCCTGTCCGCCAAGGACGAGGGCGACGTTGCCTGATGACAGGCTCGCGCTACACCGATTGGACGGCGGTCCACGTGGTGGGCGATCGCGAGGCCGCTGCGGTTCACCTGCCCCAGGCGCGCAAGCTGCTGGGGTTCGTGGTGGAAGAGGCGGCGCGCAATGGTCTCGGCGTCGCCAACCTTCGCCGCGAGTTGGACGATGGAACGGTGCTTCTGGCCGAGAAGTTCGGTGAGCTGCCCAGGGTGACCATCATCCTTGATTCGGTGCAGCCGGACATCGAGCCATCGGAGCCAGAGGGCGGCTTTCTGGCCTGGCCACACTGGGGGCACTCACCGACCGATCCATTCGGTAGCCGCGGGGTCTCGGTTGACCCGGAGAACGGCTATCCGCAGGCCTGGCTGCAGTTTGTCGGGGGGAGCAAGGTCACCCACTACAAGGAGGCGTGGGAGGTCGCTGATCGCATCCAAGGCGCGCGATTCGCAACCTATGACACGCCTGAGCTGTATCCCAATGGCATGGGATACACCGGCAATGTCGAGTGGAAGGACGGCGAGGATTTCGCCATTACCTGGTACGGTTACTACAGCCGGTATTTCAGGGACTACCAGGATGCCTCGGGCCGCTACCAGTTCGTTCTGAACCAGGGACAGATTCTGCTCTACACCCTGTATTACGTGGAGCAGCTGCAGGACGCGCCTGCGTTCCTGACCTGGCCAATTGCCGCGGCTTGCCTCCGGGCCGTGGACAGCGGTAGGGAGTTGGTGGTGATGCACGTGGACTACGCGGGCGACCGCGACACTGAGGTCGTGGCCTACGAGGTGTCGTTGAACCGCGGCAGTCCGGAAAAGGGCGACTGGACGCTGGGTGCTTGGCGCTCCCTGGGCACGATTGCTCGCCTTGGAGAGGCCGTTGGTTTCGTCGATGCGATGGTGCCGTGGTTCTTCAGCGCGGATGGGCGGCGTGCCACCCGCATCATCAACTGGACCGACGTGCCCAGCAGCGGCGCGTACTACGGCACTTCCACTGTGCGTCAGGAGGTGGCGATCGGTGCCGCCTCTATCTCTGTGTCGAGTGAGCCCGTGGATCGACTCTACGGCGATTACCAGGTAATCGGCACGCCGACCATGCCGTCGGGTTTCCGCCTAGCTCAGCAGCCCTCGCTTCCGGTGATGGCCGATTACCGGGGCAACGAGCTGGTGGTGGCCAATGTGGTGTGGAAGGAGTCCACCCTGAGCGGCTTCAGTCCGGACTCGGTATACGAGGGCGATGTCGACTTCCTGGCAGTGCTGGAACTGGATGGCCAGGAGTTCCCGCTGATTGAGCGCCGGGTGAATCGTGAACGCTCGATGCAGGACTATCACCTGCTGGCGTTCGTGGATCTGAGACACAGCCTGTTCGCTGGCTGGCGGGTGAAGGGGCTGGACGGCACCCACACTGTTCAGGCCTTCGCACGGCTGGGGCAGCGGTGGGTCTACGGCCCGGAAGTGCCGGCGGAAATCAGCGCAGGCTGGTTGCCGCCTTCCGTCACCGACACGCGGGAGACCGACACCACCATGGGCGGGGCGCTCCTGTTCGGCCAGTGGTTCCAAAACAGCCGCTACACGCCCTCCGCGCTCGGTGTGTCCGGGGTTGCGTACGGAGCATCACCTCGCACTTTCGCGCACGACATGATGGGTGTCGAACCCGTCGTGCAGAAGATCCGGTCGACGTATGCGATCGAGGACAACCTCAGCTTCGGCTCGACCGGCAGCTGGTGCTACTCGCGCGGTCGGTACTGCCTATCAATGCCGGGGCCCAACTGGTCCGAGCCGCTCAACTACCTCACCGGTGGTGTGCTGAATGAAGTCCTGGGCATCGTCGACCCGTCACCGCGGTTCTGGCCCATCAACGTCCTGCCCAAGCCGCTATAGGAGCCAGCATGGCAGTCAATAGTTCCACCGGATTCTGTGCGGCGATTCTCGGCCCGCAGGCGTTCGACTCAATCTTTCGCGATGGTGCGATAGAGATCTGGTCCGGGGCCCAGCCCGCAACCGCAGATGACGGTCCCGTGGGGACGCTCCTGGCGCGTATCACCAGGAATGGTGGGGCGTGGCAGGCGGGCTCCCCATCCAATGGTCTGCGTTTCGTCCGCGATGGTCGATTCGTCTTCAAAGACCCAGCGCAGAGTTGGGTTCTTCGTGGCGTTGGCGTAGGCATTGCGGGCTGGTTCCGGTTGGTGGCCAACGCGCCGGATGGGCGCGCGCTGTCCGTCACTGTCCCGCGCATCGATGGGGCTGTCGGCCTGGACGATGACTCGCCCGGCGATTTCCAGATGCGCCTGCCAACCCTCTCGATCACCCCGGACACCAGCATTGAGCTGGGCGACTGGTGGTACGCAATTCCCCCCATTTGAACGAGGAATCAGCTCAATGAGCATTTCACAGCAGTTGGCCCAGCTGGTGCTGGGTGAGACGAAGAATGCCCTGGACGGCGGCCACCTGTACGTCTTCGCCGGCCCGGTACCGGTGACGCAGGATGAAGCCCTGGACATGGCGGGTAGCCATACCCAGCTGGTGCGGCTGGAGGCCGAGGGTCTGGGTCTGACGTTTGCCGCGCCGATCGGCAACGTGCTGCCGAAGAACGCGAGTGAGGTGTGGGAAGGCATCGTCGCATTCGAGGGTGCAGAGGCCGCAGCCACCAGCCTCACGCCGACCTTCTACCGCTTCTGCGCCGCGGGCGATGATGGCCGGTCCGAAGCGACCGGCGTGCGCTTGCAGGGCACGGCAGGCGGGCCTGCGTCGAATGCGGCCATCCAATTTGGCAGCGACGTTATGACTGCCAACGGCAGCAACAGCGTAGGCGTGGGGATCTACAACGTCACCGCCGATCAGGTCAGCTGAAATGCTTTCCAGGTTGCCCGAATTCAGGATTGTTCCGCCAGAGCCTGGCCGGCCGGCGGTTCCCTACCGGGCCGCCCAGACGGTGTGCGGCGCGCGTCCAGCCGAAGGTTACTGGCGTACCTCGTGCAGCACGGGCCGCATGAAGATGCCGACCAACGGCGGCGTGAAGTTGCCAGAGAAAGCCACTGTTGACGGGTACGAAGAGGTCAACGGGGTTACCTACGTCATTTACCGCATCTGCAGGAGCGTGTTTGTTCAGACCTCACCACCTGGTGCTGTGGTCTGCACCACGTACCCAGAGCAACAGGCCGAGCCCGCTGTTGCCCCTTCGCCAGCGCGGGTCGTGTACGACAACGTCTTCGGGTGGGACGCGGGTGCAAACAGCGAAGACCAGCTGGACGGGGACGTCTCGATGCGCCTGACCATGGACAAGGCGATTGGCGTCGTCGTCGGGCTGACAGCCATTCGGGGCAACCTCATGGACATTGGCAACTACGCCAGGATGTCCCATGCCCTGTACTTCCACCAGAACGAGGGCGGGCGGATGCAGGCCTGCGCCATGGAGGCAGGCCGCCGCGTCAGCCCCCTGCGGATCTACACGTCGTCTGATGCCTGGGAAGTTCGCCGTGTCGGCAGCACCGTGGACTACCTCCACAACGGGACCCGTTTCCTTCGATCACAGGTGAGCAGCACCGGCATGATTCTGGTGGGTTGCGCCATGTACGGAACTGGAGACTTCATCGCATGACCATCCAGTTCGACGCTGTGTCACAAGTTCAAATCGACGGCAGCGGCGGCGCAGTGCTGACCGTGGCTGGCCGCGGCCTCGGTACTGGCATTGAGGCAGGCGGATCCGCGCGCCTGACCCTGCGCAGCTACGGCGTTGGCCAGTTCTTCTACGGTGGTGGCGTGGAACCCCAGGTTCCGGTCAGCGGATCTGCAGGGCTTGCGCTGCGGGGTGCCGGCCGGGGGTTTGATCGCACCTTCGGCAGCGGCGGGGCCTCCTTGTCGCTCCAGTCCCGCGGCTACCAGCTCGCCCCCAACCAGGGCGCAGGCCGCGCACTGCTGCTGCTCTCCGGAAGCGGGCGGCAGCTCACTGCGCCTGCGGCGTATGCCGGGCTGGAAGAGCGCCCGCCGATGGTGTCGTCGTTTGGCGGCCGCTGGTTCGTGAGCCCACGCTCCCAGCTGGTGCTCGGTGGCCACCACAGGTCGCTGCAGACCGCCGTGATGTCGGAGGTGCTTTCCCTCTCCGGATCCCGGCGCAGCGCGCTGCAGGGCGAAGGGAAGGGCCGGGACGTGCTGAGCTTTGGCGATGCACTGGCGGTGGTGTACCTGCTGCTGGTGGAAGAGGGCGTCTGTTTCAATGCGGAGGTCAGCGCCGACGGCGTGATGGTCGAGCGCGTGATCTCCAGGCTCTTGCTGGACGGCAGGTGTCGCTCGTATGCCGACGCCGCTACGGTCGTCGTCGCCGGCATCTGGTTCGGGTCGATCACCGAGGCGCTCCGGACCGAGACGGTGATCGATCAGCTGGTGCTGTCTGACGTGGTGGCCAACTTGCAAAGCGCGGCCGAGCGGCTGGTGGATGGCCTGTTGGCATCGGCGCTGGCCACCGAGACCGGTACCGGCGTAGTCATTGCCACGGACCGGATTGTCGGGGGCAGTGCTGCGACGACGGTGGCATCGATGTCTGAGCTGCTGCGAGAAGGCATCGGATTCGTCACGCGTCTCGCCCTGGACACCGGCGAGTACGTGGCGTGGGCGATGAACACCGAAAACCACGCGCTGAGCCGCTACACGAACTACCCGTTCAACAGCTTCGCCAAGGTGGGCGGCAGGTACTACGCCGCCGCCTCGGACGGCCTCCACACCCTTGACGGCGATGACGATGACGGGACGCCCATCGCGGCACGCCTGCGGCTGGGCCTTTCCGCCATGGGTTCGCGCCGTCTGAAGCGCCTGCCAGAGGCTTTCGTGGGTTACAGCAGCGATGGCGCTTTGTGGATGCAGGTGATCACCGTCAATGAAGAATCCGGGCTAAAGGAAGCCGCCATCTACCGCATCCTCGAGCGCCCGGCATCCAGCCCGCGCGAATCCAGATGGAAGCTCGGCAAGGGCATCAAGGCAGTGGATTTCGATTTCGTGATTGAGAACGCGGACGGGTCGGACTTCGATCTCTCCGCTATCGAGTTCCGGCCGATCTATCTCGATCGCCGGACGAGGGGCTGACCATGGCCGGACCGTGTTTCTGGGCCGAAATCCGGGGCCTCAAACAGGAGTGCGGCGATCCCGGGCCGCCTGAGACGATCGACCTGACCTTTGAGAACGGCTACCTCCGTGTCGACGACAGGTTCGTCATCGGCCTGGATCCGCGCTTCGTGCTCGGCCAGGACTTCTCGCTCGATGTCGAGGGAGACCGCGGTTACCAGTTGCGGTATTCGATCGACAACAACCGATATGCCATCTGGGAGGACGGGGAAGAACAGTCCTACTCAGGCCCTGACGGTGCACCAGGCACCGTTGTCCAGGGCAGCAACCAGTGGCCCGTCATCGTCTATTCCTGGTGGGTTTGATCGGAGAAGCATGAATGGCAACTACCTGGTGCCCTGATCTGTCGGCTGACCCGGCAATTACGCTGGTCGGAAGCGCTCATGAGCGCTTCATGGACCTCGGCACGAAGACGTACAACATCGCGGTCGACAACCTGCAGGGGCTCAACAGCCTGCGGCTGGACCCGGTGGATTTCTCCGTGGACTTCAACTTTGCCGACCCCCAGGCGACGTTCCGTCGCCCGACGCGGCCGGAGTTTGACGATCGAGCGCTCGAGTTCCGCCGCCCGGACGTGCCGCTACCGGCAGCACCTGGCTTCGTACCTGCACCGCTCGGCATCACCTCCGCGCCCGAGCTGGACGCCCAGCCGCCGACGCTCACGTTCGGCCCCAGACCGACTGCTCCGAACGTAGCCGAGCCGACCGTGCCGGTGGATCCGGCCCAGATCGTGCTGCCTTCGGAGCCGACGTATGTGTTGCCGCCGGTACCCACATTCGAGGCGTTGCGCCTGCCGGCGGCCCCGGTCATCACGCTTCCGGCATTCCAAGCTGACAAGCCGGTGTTCATCGAGCCGCCGTTCAACGACACCTGGAGCTTTGACCCGAAGCCCTACGTCAGCACGCTGGTCGACACGCTCACCGCAACCCTGAAGCCGATGATCGTGGGCAGCCAGGCGCTGCCCAAGGTGATCGAGGACGCCATCTTCCAGCGCGCCCGCAGCCGCATTGAGGTCGACACCCAGAAGGGTGTTGACCAGGCATTCGCCGAGTTTGCATCACGGGGGTTCACTGAGCCGCAGGGGCAACTGGCCGGGCGTGTTCTGGAAATCAGGCAGACCGGCCAGAGTGCGGTTGCTGAGGCGTCGCGCGATGCGGCGATTAAGCAGATGGAAGAGTCCTTGGCCAACCAGCGCATGGCCATCGCCCAGGGCGCTGCGCTGGAGGGCACTCTGGCGCAGCTGCACAGCGACGAGCAGAAGCTGTTCCTGCAGGCGGCCTCGTTCCAGCGCGAGAGCGTGATCCAGCTGCTCAACGCCCGGATCAGTGTATTCAACGCCCGGCTGCAGGCCTACCAGACCGAAGCCCAGGTGGTGCGCGATCGCATCCAGTCGGAGTTGGCCAAGGTTGAAGTATTTCGCGCCCAGATCGAAGGCGAGCGTGCGCGCGGTGAGATCAACGAGCAGCGGGTGCGGCTGTATGAGTCGCAGTTGCGCGGCGTGACCACGTTGGCCGACTTCTACCGTACCCGCGTGGAAGCGGTGAAAGTGCAGGCCGATGTGAACAGGTTCGGCATCGAGAAGTACCGGGCCCAGGTGGACGCTTACGAGGCGCGCTGGCGCGCTCATGTCGCCGAGTGGCAGGGCTACACCGCTGGCGTCGAAGGCGAGGGCAAGCGGGCGGATCTGTACCGCACCCTGGTGGATGCCAACGCCAAGCGCGTGGACGCATGGGCGTCCAGCAACAACATGCAGTTCGAAGCCGAACGCCTGCGGATGGCGCAGCACGGCATGAACCTGGACGTCTGGCGTAGCGGCATCACGCGCTTCGACACCATGCTGGGGGCCGAACGCGCGCGCCTGGCTGCAGTTGGCCAGGCCTACGACTCGAAGGCGCGCATGTACAGCGCTGACGCCTCGGTGGAGCAGGTCGCGTCTGCAGCTGCCGACCGCAGCTTCGAGCTGGGATTGGCGCGTGAGCGCGCCGATGTAGAGACCCAGCTCCAGCAGGCGCAGATGCGGATCCAGCAGATGCTGGGCCTGCTGTCCCAGCACGCCGAGATCCAGCGGGCCAAGGCTCAGATTTCCAGCCAGCTCGCCGCCAGCACCATGAGCGCCGTCAACTACGGTGCCAGCGTCTCCAGCGGCCGCAGCAAGTCCAGCTCCTGCAGCCAGAACTTCAGCTTCCAGGGCGAGATCCAGGACGCCTGATTCGCTTCAACATCCAACGGGGATCACATGGCCAACGATGACGAAAACCTGATCAGCCCGGTAGCCGGCGCTACGCCGGCAACCCGCATCGCCGCGAGGCCGGTCAGCCCTGGCACGCAGTTCGGGAACTCGATCCAATCTGGCATTGGCCGTACGGCCAATGCCGCCACCGGCGCTGCGGCCAGCGGTGTACGCACGGCCGACGCCGGCATCAGCGCGGTCACTGCACCGGTACGGGTTGCCGGCGGCTTCGCGCGCGATGCGGGCCGCGCGCTGGTCGGCGCTGCGCCATCCGCCCAGCAGGGCAGGCCCATTGCCGCACCGAGCTTGAGTAGCCCGCTGCGCGCGGTGCGAAACCTCGCCGGCGGCCGATCGGGGCTGCGGCCCAGCTTGGCGGCGCGCCCTGCCGCAACCAGCGGCATTGCATCAGGGATCTCCGCTCCCATGGTGGCCGCGAGGCCCGCAGCCCCCCCCAACTTTTCAGCGGTAACTGCCCAGGTGGATAGCACTGCAAGCCCAGCGGCAGCGGGCACGGGGGTACCAGCGTCGGCAGCGCCCGCGCTCGGCACGGGTGCGCGCGTTGCAGCCCTGCCTGCGGGGATCACCCGCACCCTGGACGCCAATGGAAACCCGGTTTACACCGGTACCGGGGCCACCGTTGCCGCTGCGGGCGGGTCAGCAGCGGGTGCTGCAGCTCCCGTTCCCGCGCTCGCTGCCGCCGCACCGGCAATTGTCGCGCCGCGGCCCACTGCGCCGCTTGCGCAGCGTGGCCGACAGGGGGCGATCATCGAGAATCCCGGCGACACCACGGTCGACAGGCTGATGCGCGCCATGGGCAGCGCATCGCTCAAAGGTAGCCCGAGCGGTCGCGCTGCAGTGGCCCAAGCCATCCTGGGTGAAGCCGGTGCACGCCAGGCGGAACGCGCGTCGGCACTTCGCCTCCAGGACGACGTGGACTTGGCCGCAGGCCAAGCCAATGCAGCCGCAGCGCAGGCGGACGCAGCACGACAGATGGAGGCCAGTCAGTTCAATGCCACCATGCAGAACAACGCAGCGAATCGAGTCGCCGACGTGGAGGCTGCACGCGTTGCTCGTCGCCCCGAGGTATCGATCGCCGCCGACGGCGGGATGGGCGTTGTGGGCAGTGACGGCAGCTGGAGGCCGGTGACCGGTGCCGATGGGCAGACCGTCCGCGCCGCACAGCCGCCGCGGCAGACCGGCGAACTGACCGACGCCGACCGCCTCAAGTCGTACACCGACCGATTCAATGCGATTTCGAGCAATGCCACGCTCGATGACACCCAGCGCCAGGCAGCGATACAGCAGCTGGATAACGACCCGCTCTACAGCGGACTTCGCGGTTCGTCGTCAGCCCCAACGTTCGAGCAGTTCCTCGGTGACGCCAGATCCAAGGGTTCAAAAATGACGGATGCAGAGCTCCGCGCCTACTTCGACCAGACGTTCGGGCAGTAACTCACTATGGCCAATCCCCTCGATTTCGAAAGTAGTTTCAAGCCGGCAAAGAGACCCGCTGCGCCCGGCGCAAGTCCGGCAGCTGCAACCGCACCGGGAGGGTCTCCGCCCAGCCTGGACTTCAAAAGCAGCTTTGCGCCTCGAGCACCGGAGCCGCAACGTGTTGCGAAGCGACCCGAGCGGACCTGGGGCGAGGCGGCCAAAGATACCGCCTTGGGCGTTGCCGCTGGCGCGGTGAACATCCTCGGTGGTGCGGTCGAACAGCACAACAGCATGAAGCCCTCCAACCTGGTGCGGCAGGGCCTTCGAGGGCTTGATCGTCTGGGTGTGCGGGGAGCGTCCGAGCTCGCAGCCAAGGTGCCAGGCACGGTCAACGAAATAGCCGCAGGCCGAAGTGCAGGCTCCGACAGCGCTGCGCTCTCCCAGGCCACGCAGTTCGCAAGCCAGGGAATCGCTGGGGCCCAGTCCAGCGCCCTGCAGCAGGAACGCCAGGAACTGCAGGACACCAAGGGTTTCTTCGCCAGCGCCGGCAAGGTGCTGTCGTCGCCGCGCTTGCTGGGCAACTTCGTCGCCGAGCAGGTGCCCAACATCGCCGCAATGGGTGCGGGCACGCGCGTGGCTGCCGCACGAGCAGGCGAGAAGGCGCTTGCCGGCGCGCTGGCCAAGGGGCTCAGCACGGAGGCTGCGGAGACTGCCGCAACCGCCGCTGGTCGCAAGGCAGCCACCACGGCTGCAACTGGTCTGACCACCGTGATGGAAACTGGCGCGGCTGGTCAGCAGACGTATCAGCAGGCCATAGCCCAGCCGCAGTCGGTTTGGGACGCCAATCCCGAGTACCGCCGAATGGTCGCCGCCGGCGGAGATCCGCAGTCGGTGAAGGAAACCATCGCCCGCGGCGCTTCGCTGGAGGCGCAGGTGCTGACGGCCCCCATTGCAGCAGCTGCTGGCCGCTTGGCAGCACCGTTTGAAGCCGACGTGTTCACGCGAGGCCTCGCCCGCAAGCCCAAGGCGATGCTGGCCGGTGCCGCGCGGGAGACCGTCGAAGAGGGCATCCAGGAAGGCGGCTCACAGCTGACCAGCAACGTTGGCCAGCGCCAGGTCGACGCGACGCAGGATCCATGGGAGGGCGTGCCCGAGGCAGCCGGTACCGGCGCGGCACTCGGTGCCGTCCTGGGCGGCGGCATGGCCGCCGGCGGTGCTGTAGCCAGTCGCGGCGACAACCAGGCTGCAGTTGCGGCAGACCAGCAGCGGCTTGCTGCTCGACCCACCCCGCCATCGCTGCCACCGCCGCCAATCCCGTCCCAGATGCTCGCGCTCCCCCCGCCGGAGACCATGACGGTCAGTCCGGATGGCACCGCCACTCGTGGTGCTCTGCGCCCGCAGGTGTTTGCCGACCCGGAGATCCGCTTCCCGCAAGGTCGCGGGATGTCCGCACCGTTCGAGGCCGGCCGCGTCGCCCGTCGACCCACACAGCCAGCAGCAGATCCGTTCCCCGACGCTGCTCCCGGATCACTGGCCGAGGTCGCGAATCTTGCTGCGCGTGCACAGCGCCGGCCAACGGCCGGCCCTGTCCAGCCGTCAGCAGCACCAGGTGCGCAGTCGGCCCTGGACGCGGTCGCACCCACCAACGCGGTAGGGGATCAGACCGCAGCAGTCTCGGGCGTGACTCAGCGCTCAGCATCTTTGGCGCAGCCTGCGCCAGCAGCTGCCCCGCCAACGATCCCTCCGCCCTGGATCGACCAGGCGACTGGGGAAGCGCTGCGCGAAGCCACTGATACCGACATCCAGCAGCTGCTGCACACCAACTTGCAGTACCAGATGGACACCCGCGGCGGCATCAACACGCCGACCGTGTTGCGCACCATGCGCGACCAGTACGGTTTGCCGAGCTCGCGGGTGCGGCCGCTGTTGGATGAAGTGAAGGATCAGCGTCGACGTGGCCTGACGTCTCCGCCGGCAGACGCCCCGGAGAGCGGGGCCCAGCCGAGTGGCACGAGCGGCGCAGTGACCCCTCAAGAGACCGGGAGCCAAGAGCAGCGCTTGGTCGACCAGATCCAGCAGAACGCCGTCCGCCGGCGGCAGGCGGTCGAGTCGCTCGCGCAGCCCAGTGGTGATAGCGCTGGGACGATCGCCGCGGGCCAGCCGCCACTGCCGGCGTACGATGGTCAGCCCGCGGCGGCCAGCGCTGCACCGGCGATCCAGGAGTTGGGCGGGGCCCAGGACACTGCCCCTTCTCCTGCAGATGGTGCTGCAGCGGCTTCCGCTGTCGGTACCGCGCCGGCCGCGGCCGTGGATGCATCGTCCACCGCTACAGCGGCGATCGACAGTGCAGATGTCCAGGCGTCTGCGCCTGCAGCTTCCGTGGCCACGCCGGCCGCAGCACCCGAAGCCGGGCCGAAGGTGACGGTAGCGGCTGCAGAAGCCGCCACCAATCCCGCGAACGATCGACCGCTGCCCACGGAAGCGCAGAAAGAGGCGGGCAACTACAAGAAGGGCCACGTGCGCCTCAACGGGCATGACATCAGCATCGAGAACCCCGCTGGTAGCCAGCGGGACCCGCGCTGGCCCGCGCTGAAGAACCACTACGGCTACTTCAAAGGCACCGTGGGCAAGGACAAAGACCATGTCGACGTCTTCATGACGGACCGTGCGGAGGACGCTGCGCTCCCCGTGTTCGTGGTCGACCAGGTCAACAAGGACGGCAGCTTCGACGAGCACAAGGTCATCATGGGTGCCGCCACCGAGAAGGAAGCCAGGTCGACGTACCTGGGCAATTACTCGAAGGGCTGGACCGGCCTGGGCGGCATCAAGGAAATGACCCAGGAGCAGTTCAAGGCCTGGGTCAGGGATCCGAAGAAGACCACCCGGCGCGTGACTGCTCCGGCACGCACCCCGGCTGCAGAGGTCGCCAATCCAGCGGCAGCGACAACTACCGCTGCTGCAACGCCGGCAGCACCAGCGGCTGCCGCGCCCCCGCTGCAGGGCGAACAGTCAGCTGCAGCGCCTGCGCAGACGGCATCGGT
>JAEXNZ010000459.1 GCA_023439425.1 Pseudomonadota bacterium | reverse complement strand
ATGTTTTCTACGAGCCCCCATGGATGGGTTTACGGCGTGTCCCGCAAACCCACCCCGGTGCGACCAAGCTCGGAAACCGATGAACCACCGGCTGTTCGCCCGGATCCAACAGCAGCCGGGCAAGCCCGGCTCTACGTAGATCATGCAATCCGTCGGGGCGTGCGGATCGTGCAATCCGGCACGCCGCAGGATTACGGAGCCAGCTTGGCCTTCAGTTCCGCCAGCAGCTTGGTCGGGGCCGGGCCGGTGGCCGGCAGGCCGCGCGGGTCGACCGTGGAGACGTAGGCACCGGCTTCGACGGCTACCACGCGGACCAGGAAGTTGTTGTCCTCAAAGGCCACGTCGTAGGAACCCAGCAGCTGGGCCTTGCTGGCGATGGTCACGCCGCCCATCGACTCCAGCACCTCGCCCACCTTGGCGAACACCTCTTCCTTGCTGCCTGCCACGTTGAAGCCTGCGCCGGCAACGGCCGGGTCGGCCGCCGGGCCCGGGGCCGGACGGGCGGCCTGCGAGGCCAGCACCGGCACCTGCGCGGCCGGGTTGCCCGGGGCATTCAGGTCCGGCGGAATTTCCAGCGGACGCATTTCCGGGGCCAGCGCGTAGTCGCCCTTCGCACCACGATTGAAGCAGCCGGTGGTGCCCACCAGGGTGGCCGTGGCCAGCAGCGCGAACGACAGCACGCGGGTGGCGGAAACAGATTGACGCATGTGAATCTCCAGGTTCAGGCCACTGCGGTTCAGTGGCTGGAAAGTGCTTCAAGCGCCCCGATGTCGGACGCCAGATGTTCGGCTGCAGCATGGTGGGGCTCGGACAGCCGCAGCAGCGGCAGTCGCAGGCCATGGCCGATGCCGATCCGGTACAGCAGTTCCTTCACCGGAATCGGGTTCGGCTCCACCCCGCAGAAGTCGTGGAACGGGTCCAGGCGGGCGTTCCAGGACTCGGTCGCCTCGCGCTCGCCGGCCGCGGCCAGGTCACACATGCGCCGGTAGGAACCCGGCAGCGCGTTGGAACCCACCGAGATCAGGCCGTCGATGCCCGACAGAATGGAGCGCGCCGCCGTGCCGTCGTCGCCGCTGAGGATCACGAAGTCCGGCGAACGCAGTGCCAGCAGCGCCTGCACGCGGCCGTTGTCGCCCACCGCTTCCTTGATGCCGACGATGTTCGGGTGGCTGGCCAGTTCCGCGACCGTTTCCGGCAGCATGTCCACCCCGGTGCGGCCCGGCACGTTGTACAGGATGACCGGCAGGCCGCCCTGGTCAGCGACCGCGCGGTAATGCGCGATCAGCCCCGCCTGGGTCGGGCGCACGTACGGCGGCGTCACCACCAGCGCGTGGGTGGCCCCATTGGCCGCCGCGCGGCGGGTCTGCTCGATGGTTTTGGCCGTGCCCGACAGGCCGGTGCCGGCGATGACCGGTACGCGGCCGGCCACGGCTTTCACCGCGCTGCGCAGCAGCTGGTCATATTCGTCGTCGGACAGGGTGGCCGCTTCGCCGGTGGAACCGGCCACCACGACCCCGTGAACGCCCCCCTCCAGTTGCAGGTGCAGCAGGCGCTGCCAACCGTCGGGATCCAATGCGCCATTGGCCTGGAAAGGCGTGGCCAGCGCGGTGATGAGACCGGAAAGAGACAAGGAACAATGCTCGGAAGAAGGGGAAAGGCAGGCCGCGCAGGTGCCGGCCGGATGCCTTCTGCATGTTACTTGCGGGCCGAAAGCGCGGGCAAGTATGCTGGACTCCGGCGAACGTGCCGTTCGGCACCGTTCAGACTCACCCTGCATTACCGGAACCCCCTTGACCGACTCCACGCCGCGGCCTGCGCCGACCGAAAACCACCTCCTGATCAACGCCTATACGACGCATCCGGAGTCCCCCCTGCTGCCTGTGACCCGGCGCATCGCCGACAGTGGCTGCAATCTGGTCGATGCCCGCCTCGCCACCGTGGGCCGCGATGTCTCGGTCACCGCCCTGGCCACCGGCTCATGGGACGCGGGCGCCAAGCTGGAAGCGATGCTGACCCGGCTGGAGCGCGAGGAAGGCCTGAAGCTGGTGTGGTACCGCACCGGTGCCAAGCAGGCGCAGTCCAACCTGCTGCCCTACATCGTGGAAGTGATCGCCGCCGACAAGCCGGGCATCCTGTTCCAGCTGGCCGACTTCTTCGACCGCCAGGGCATCACCATCGAAAACCTGCAGAGCACGCGTTACCGCGCCATGCAGACCGGTGCGGAAATGTTCTCCGCGCAGGTCACCATCGGCGTGCCCGCCAACATGCACATCGCCGCATTGCGCGACGACTTCCTGGAATTCTGCGACCACCTGAACCTGGACGCGATCATGGACCCGATGAAGTTCTGATTTTCGCGCGTCCATCACGGGCGCGCGGCGTTTCATGCAGTTGTAGCAGACGTACCCCAGGCTCCGGAACAAGGACCTCATGAACAACGGCGACACCCTGGACAGCACCACCCTCTCGCTTCCGCTGGCCCTTTCCGGCGGCGAACACACCACCCTCGGCGCACTCGCCGGCCAGTGGCTGGTGCTGTACTTCTACCCCAAGGACAGCACCCCCGGGTGCACCACCGAAGGCATCGACTTCAACGCGCTGCTGCCGAAGTTCAAGCGCGCCGGCGCACAGGTGTTCGGCGTCTCGCGCGACTCGGTGAAGTCGCACGACAATTTCTGCGCCAAGCAGGGCTTCCAGTTCCCGCTGATCAGTGACAGCGATGAAGCGCTGTGCAGCGCGTTCGATGTGATCAAGCTGAAGAACATGTACGGCAAGCAGGTGCGCGGCATTGAACGCAGCACCTTCCTCATTTCGCCCGACAGTCGTATTGTGGAATCGTGGCGCAAGGTCAAAGTGGCCGGCCACGCAGAATCCGTCCTTGAAGCCCTGAAGGCCGCGAAAACCCAGTGCCCAACCCGGCACCCCGCAATGGCCATCACCCTGCCCCGCAGGCCGTGATGGCTTGTCCCTGTTCTGCCACCAGGAAATGACGATGACCCGAGGCAAGCGCATCTACGTACTGGATACCAACGTGCTGATGCACGATCCAACCGCGCTGTTCAAATTCGAGGAGCATGATGTCTACCTGCCGATGCAGGTGATTGAAGAGCTGGACAACGGCAAGAAGGGCACCTCCGAAGCCAGCCGCAACGCGCGGCAGGTCAGCCGTTTCCTCAACGAACTGGTCGAAGCCTCGGGCCTGGACAACCTGGCCGAAGGCATTCCGCTGCAGCGTCCAAACGGGCTGCAGCTGCGCGGCAAGCAGAGCGCCGGCAAGCTGCGCTTCCAGACCAGCCACTTCGAAGCCGGCAAGAGCTTCGGCGCGGTGATTCCGGACAACGCAATCCTCGGCGCGATCCTGGCATTGAAGGAATTCACCCCGGAAATTCCGGTGGTGTTCGTGTCCAAGGACATCAACCTGCGGATCAAAGCCGCCATTGCCGGCATCGTCTCGGAAGACTACGAGAACGACCGCGCACTGGACGACTTCAGCCTGCTCTACACCGGTGCCACCCAGCTGCCGGAAGACTTCTGGAAGCAGCACACCGACGACCTGCGCAGCTGGAGCGACAAGGGTCGTACCACCTACGAGGTACGCGCCACCGACAGCGAGGACTGGTACCCCAACCAGTACGTCTACCTGCCCGGCGACGACGAAGTGGAAATGCGGGTGGCCAAGGTCGAGGGCGAGAAGATCACCCTGTCGCTGGTCAACGACTACCGCCACGGCAGCCATGCGGTGTGGGGGATCAGCGCGCGCAACCGCGAGCAGAACTTCGCCCTCAATGCCCTGATGGACCCGGAGATCGACTTCGTCACCCTGCTCGGCACCGCCGGCACCGGCAAGACCCTGTTGGCACTGGCGGCCGGCCTGGCCCAGACCATGGACCAGCAGCGCTACCGCGAGATCATCATGACCCGCGCCACGGTCAGCGTGGGCGAGGACATCGGCTTCCTGCCCGGCACCGAAGAAGAAAAGATGACGCCGTGGATGGGCGCGCTGACCGACAACCTGGAAGTGCTGACCCAGCCGCAGGAAGGCGGCGCGTGGGGGCGTGCGGCCACCAATGACCTGCTGGCCAGCCGGATCAAGATCCGCTCGCTGAACTTCATGCGCGGGCGTACGTTCCTGTCGCGCTATCTGATCCTGGACGAGGCGCAGAACCTCACCCCCAAGCAGATGAAGACCCTGATCACCCGTGCCGGCCCCGGCACCAAGATCGTCTGCCTGGGCAACGTGGAGCAGATCGACACGCCGTACCTGACCGAAACCACGTCGGGCCTGACCTACGCGGTGGACCGCTTCAAGAACTGGCCGCACAGTGCGCATATCACCCTGCGCCGGGGCGAGCGTTCGCGCCTGGCCGATTACGCTTCGGAGGTGTTGTGATCCGCATGTCACTCCGTGCCCTGCTGCCGCTGGCGCTCGCCGCGCTGGCGGCCGCCTGCACGCCATCCAACACCCGCCCGGGGGCCACGGTCCCCACCGCGGTGAAAACCGGCCAGTCCTGGGTGGTCACCCGTCCGGTGATCGCCGCCCAGGTGCTGGATACCTGCTCCCGCCCCAGCCCCGGCCAGCCGCCGGGGCGGCTCAGCGGGTACTGGGCTCCCAGCCGCGCGCAGATTGAACAGCTGGAGGCGCAGCTGCCCTCGCTGGAGGCGCAGATTCCCAAGGTGGTCGATTTCGACCGCCAGTACGTGGGCATCGAAGTGGATGGCCGCCAGCTGATCTACCTCAACGCCTTCCACCTGCCCGACCACAGCGAGATTGATCCGTCGCGTGAAGCGATCCGGGTCTGCGACGGCGGCGCGCAGTTCTGGGGCGCGGTGTTCGACCCGGCCACGAACCAGTTCACCGACGTGCAGTTCAACGGCCCGCCGGGCGGACACTGATCCCGCCATGAAACACGCTGCTGCCGCAGCATGAGCATCCGCCTGCCGGCCTGGGTGTGGATCGGCGCGATCGCGTTGTCGTGCGTGGCCGGCATGGTCAACGTGGTCGGCTTCCTGGGTTTCGAGCATCAGGCGGTCAGCCACATGACCGGCACCACCAGCCAGCTCGGCATGGCGCTGGCGCAGGGCGACTGGCGCGTGGTCGGCCACCTGTGGGGCCTGCTGATCGCGTTCTGCCTGGGTGCGATGCTCAGCGGCATGATCGTGCAGGACAGCACCCTGCAGCTGGGCCGTCGCTATGGCGTGGTGCTGACCCTGGAATCGCTGTTGCTGCTGATCGCGATACCGCTGTTCCAGCGCCAGCAGATCTGGGGCGCGGTGGCCGCGGCGATGGCCTGCGGCCTGCAGAATGCAATGGCAACCACCTTCAGTGGCGCGGTGGTGCGCACCACCCACCTCAGCGGCATGTTCACCGACCTGGGCATCGGCCTGGGCCACCTGCTGCGCGGGCTGCCGCTGCCGATGCGGCGACTGACCCTGAGCGGACTGATCGTCAGTGGCTTTCTGGCCGGCGGCGTGATCGGCGCATGGTTGTTCATGCGCTGGCAGTATCTGGCCCTGCTGGCCCCGGCCGCACTCACTGGCTGCACCGGGCTGGGCTACGTGCTGTACCGGCAATGGACGCTGCTGCGCACGCGCTGAGCAAACACTGCACAATCGCGGCATGAGCCCATCCACTCCCGTCTCCGCCCTGACCATTGCCGGTTCCGATTCCGGCGGTGGTGCCGGCATCCAGGCCGACCTGAAGGCCTTCGCCGCCCACCGCGTTCATGGCCTTTCCGCGATTGCTGCACTGACCGCGCAGAACACCCGCGGCGTCACCGCGGTGCACGTGCCGCCGCTGGACTTCCTGCAGGCGCAGCTGGATGCGTGCTTCGCCGACTTCGACATCCACGCGGTGAAGCTGGGCATGCTGGCCAATGCCGAGGTGATTTCATTGGTCGCCGACGCACTGGAGAAGCATCGCCCGCCGCACATCATCCTTGACCCGGTGATGGTCGCCACCAGCGGAGCCAAGCTGCTGGAAGACAGCGCGCTGCACGCCCTGCGTACGCGTCTGCTGCCGCTGGCCACGCTGGTGACGCCGAACACGCCGGAAGCCGAGCTGCTGCTGGGACGGCAGATCCGCAACGGCGAAGAGGCCGAGGACGCGGCCAGCGCACTGACCGATCTCGGCGCTGGCGCGGTGCTGCTGAAAGGCGGACACCTGATGGAAGGCAGCCGGGTGGTGGATCGCTTCTTCGACGGCGTAACCTTCGAAGCCTTCATCCATGCCCGCCTGCCGGTGGACGCGCACGGCACCGGTTGCACGCTGGCCTCGGCGATCGCGGCGCAGCTGTGCTGCGGGCTGTCGCTGGCCAACGCCTGCGAGGCGGCCATCGACTATGTCGCGCGCGGCCTGCAGAGCGGCTACACGCCCGGGCGCAGCGAGGTGCTGGTGCTGGACCATTTCGGCGCGGCGCGGCCGGCATGACCCGTTCGATCCTGATTCCGGCGCAGACCGATGACGGGCATCGTTTCGAGCTGATCGCGCGGATTCCAGCACAGCCGCGCGCGCAGTTGCTGTGGTTGCCGGCGCTGGGGGTTTCGGCGCGCAACTATCAGGCGTTCGCGGATGCACTGGCAGCACGCGGGGTGGCGGTATTCCTGCACGAGTGGCGCGGCAACGGCAGCAGCAGCCTGCGACCGTCGCGGACGCAGGACTGGGGCTACCGGGAGATTCTGCAGCAGGACCTGCCGGCCAGTCTGGCGGCGCTACGCCTGCACGGGGCAGCCCCGCTGATCATCGGGGGGCACAGCCTGGGCGGGCAGCTGGCCTGTGTGTTCGCGGGACAGCACCCGTCGGTGTTCGAACGCTTCTGGCTGGTGGCCACGGGCACGCCGTACTGGCGGACCTTCCCGGCCCCGCGCGGCTGGCTGCTGCCGCTGGTGTACCGGTTCCTGCCGTGGCTGGCGCAGCGTCAGGGCACCCTGCCCGGCCGCCGGCTGGGCTTTGGCGGCACCGAGGCGCGGGGACTGATCCAGGACTGGGCGCGGGTGGGGCTGAGCAACCACTACGCGGCGGTGGGCATGGCGGAGGATCTGGAGGGCACGATGCAGCGCCTTCGCGGCCAGGCGCAGGCGGTGGTGCTGGAACAGGACTGGTTCGCGCCGCCCGGCTCGATGCAGGGCCTGCTGACGAAGCTGCCGCAGGTGCGTTCGCAGCTGCAGGTGGTGTCGGCATCAGCCCTTGGCACGCGTGCCGATCACTTCGCCTGGATGAAGTCGCCGGAGGCGGTGGCACAGGCGCTTTTTCATTCATTTGAATGAAAGTCTTCACAAAGGCGTTGACGGATCGGGCCTCGATCCGCATAATTCCGCTCCTGTTGACGCGCCCGTAGCTCAGTTGGATAGAGTACCTGGCTACGAACCAGGCGGTCGGGAGTTCG
>JAEXNZ010000457.1 GCA_023439425.1 Pseudomonadota bacterium | reverse complement strand
CACGCAGGGCGTGGTACCCGCAGGCATTGCTACGTGCGCAGGACGATCCCGCCGAAAAGCGTTAATGTCCTGCCGGCAGTGCGATGGCGTCGTTCTCGACGCAGGCAACCAGCCGCTCGCCGGCGTGCAGCACCGGCGCGATGCCCGCTGTGAACTGCGAGAACGCCGGCAGCACGGTCAATCGCTCGCGCAGCCAGAACGCGGGCCAGCGCCTGTGCATGCCTGGCAATTTCGCCAACGGATGCAGATGGCCGCACAGCACATGCTGCGAAGGATGTGGCTGCGGCTCATGCCGCAGCAGGAACGGCCCGTCGCTCAATTGCGTCCCCAGCAGCTCCAGCCCCAGGTCTGCTTTGGGCAGCACGCGGTCATGATTGCCGGTCAATGCGCCTATGCGCAGTGCCGCGTGCTGCTCCCGCCACCCCTGCCACTGCCGGTACCAGGCCGCACGATGTGCGGGCCCATGCAGCACATCGCCCAGGATGTACAGCGTTCCGACCGCGCGTCCGCTCACCAGTTGCGTAAGTCGGGCGATGTCCTGCCCCGTGCCCCCCACCGGCAAGCTGATGCCGGCACGCCGGAACACGTCCGCCTTGCCCAGATGCAGGTCGGCAATCATCAACACCTCGCGCGCGGGCCAGTACAGGGCGCGTTCGCCGAGCAGTTGCATCGACTCGCCTGCCAGTGTCACTTCCACCTCAGTGCCCATGACGTGTCTCCAGTTGCGCTGCCGCGCGCCGTACGCGCGTCTTCCAGTCTTCGTTGCTGACCTGTCCGCGCAGTCGCTCGGCCCACAACGGGAACGACAGCGGCCCCAGCGTAGCCGGCTGCTGCAGGTCCAGCGTACGCTCCTGGCAGCGCCGCAGCGCATGTGCCAGCGAGGCGATATCCAGCTGGGTCACCAGCACCTCGCGTTCCGCCAGTCCCAGCAGAATGTGACCCGGGTCGTGCTCGCGCAGCACGTCGTACAACAGCCCTGCCGAGGCCTGCAGCTGGCGCAGGCTGCGTGGCGTCCGCCCCGGCAGTGCGGGAATCAGCAGGCCGGACACCCGCGCGATGTCGCGGAACTGGCGGCGGGCCAGCTCGCCCAGATTGACGCTGGTATGCAGGTCCTCCAGCAGCCCGTCTGCCTCCAGCAGGCGGCGCAGCAGGGGTGCGTCCACCGTCACCGGCACCGCCGGGGCGAGCACGAAACCGTGGTCGGTGGCAGCGAAGCCAAAGGTGTTGGCCTGCTCGCGGGTCAAGCGCAGTGCCATCAGCGCCGCCATGCCTTCGTTGACCTGCCGACCTGCAAAGGGATACACGAACACGAACTGCCCCTCGCGCCGCCGCACCACTTCCACCAGCAGGCGGTCTGGCCCTGGCAGGGCCGAAAGCCGTGCCTGCAGTTGCAGCAGCGGTGCCAGCCAGCGCATCTCCGCGGTCGCGGGTGCCGCCGCCAGCACCGCTTCCATCTCCTGGCCCAATGCGGAGGACATCGGCAGGCGGCCGCCCTGCCAGCGCGGCACGATGCCGTTGCCGCTACGCGCAAGACGCACGTATGCGGTCAGCTGCTCCAGTCGCACCAGCTCCAGAAGACGGCCGCCGAACTGGAAGTGGTCGCCGGGGCGCAGCCGGCTGATGAACTGCTCTTCCACCGAGCCCAGTCGTCCGCCGCGCAGGAACTGTACCTGCACGCTGCCGTCGCTGGTGATGGTGCCGATGGACAGCCGATGGCGGAGCGCCACGCGTCGATCATGCACGCGATACACGCCGTCGTCGTCGCGTACTACCTTGTGGAAGTCGGGGTACTGGGCGAGTGCCTGTCCACCCTGCACGATGAAGTCCAGCACGCCTTGCCAGTGCGCATCGTCCAGCGCCGCAAACGCATGGGTTCGCCGTACCTGCGCAAACAAGGCATCGGCCTGGAAGCCACCTCCCAGTGCGCAGCTCACGCAATGCTGGGCGAGTACATCCAGCGACAGCTGCAACGGGCGGCGGGATTCGATCACGCCGTCAGCCAGCGCGCGGCGCGCAGCGGCGTACTCCGCCACTTCCAACGCGTGCGATGGCACGCAGACGATGTGACCCGACTCGCCTGGACGATGGCGGGCGCGGCCGGCGCGTTGCACCAGCCGGGCAATGCCCTTGGGGCTGCCAATCTGCAGGACCTGGTCGACGGCGGGGAAGTCCACGCCCAGGTCCAGGCTGGAGGTGGCGACCACGCAGCGCAGCGTTCCCTCGCGCAGGCCCTGCTCCACGGTGCGTCGTACCGCAGGGTCCAGGGAACCGTGGTGCAGGGCGAGAGTCTCCGTCGATTCGGGCCACACTGCGGCCAGCGCCTGGTGCCACAGCTCGGCCTGTGCCCGCGTGTTGGTGAACAGCAGGCTGGTGCCGACGTCGAACAGGCGCTGCTGGACCCGTTGCAGCTGGCCCAGACCGAGGTGACCGGCCCACGGAAATCGTTCCCCCTGTGCCGGCAGCAGCGTTTCCACGGTCACTGGGCGCGGGCGTGCGCCGCCAACCATCGGCGCGTGCGGCATGTCGGGCAGCAGTACCTCGCGGGCCTGTTCCAGATTGCCCAAGGTGGCTGACAGCCCCCACACCTGTAGGCGCGGCAACGTATCGCGCAGGCGCTGCAGATTCAATTGCAGCAGCACACCGCGCTTGCTGCCCAGCAGTTCGTGCCACTCGTCCACCACCACGCAGCGCAGCCCGCGCAGATGCGCGGCGGTGTCCGGGTAGCTGAGCAGCAGCGCCAACGATTCCGGCGTGGTCACCAGCACATCGACGCGTCCTTCGCGCGCCAGGCGCTTGTCGCGCGCACTGGCATCGCCGGTGCGCAGTCCCACCTGCCAATCAAGCCCAAGCTCGGCCAGCGGCTCACGCAATGCACGCGCGGTGTCGGTGGCCAGTGCACGCAGCGGCGTGATCCACAGCACCCGCGGCACCGGCACCCGCTTACGCGCACCCGGTAGCTACCGCCCGGTG
>JAEXNZ010000426.1 GCA_023439425.1 Pseudomonadota bacterium | reverse complement strand
GGCCGTTCTCATCCCACGCGGCGGCGGCGTCCAGCGACTTGCCGGCCGGGTCGATCACCGGGAACAGGTCGATCACCGGAATGCCCAGTTCCAGGGCTTCCTCGGCCACCTTCAGCAGTTCATCGATGGATAAACGCTCCACGCCCGGCATCGAGGCCACCGGCGCGCGGCCGGACAGCTCATGCACGAACACCGGGTAGATCAGATCGTCGGTGGTCAGCGTGTTTTCGCGCATCAGCCGGCGCGAGAACTCGTCGTGGCGCATGCGGCGGGGGCGGTAATCGGGGTGTGCCATCGGAAAACTCTCCGTAACGGAATACTGGGATGCGCAGGATTACTGCAGCAGGTAACGGTGCGGCTGCAGCGGCGCGGGCAGCGGCTGCACGCCCAGGCTGTCGAGCAGGTCGATTTCAATGGTGCGGACCATCGCGTCCAGCGGCAGGTCGTTCGGTTCCAGCCCGAACGGCTCCTCCATTTCCTCGCCCAGCTGGTCCAACCCGAAGAAGGCATACGCAAGCACCGCCGACACCACCGGCGTGGCCCAGCCCAGCGAACTGGCCAGGCCGAACGGCAGCAGCACGCAGAACATCCACGCGCAGCGATGCAGCAGCAGGGTGTAGGCGAACGGCAGCGGCGTGGACAGAATGCGCTCGCAGCCGGCCTGGATGCTGGACAGCGCGTGCACGCGGGTTTCGAACTGGGCAAACAGGATCGAGTCGATATCACCCGCGCGGTACGCGGCGGCGGCTTCGGCGGTGATCATCGCCAGCAGCTGGTCCGGCGTGTTCTGGCGTTGTGCGAGGCGGGCGTGGCCGGCCTCGTCCCCCCATGGCAGCGCGGCCAGGGCGGCGTCGCGGCCGCGCAGTTTAGCCGCCAGCGAATGGGCAAAGCCGATGCCCAGCCGCACCATGCGCGCGGCGCGGGCCGGGTCGGCTTCCAGCACGGTGCTGCACAGCCGCGCCAGGCTGCGCGATTCGTAGACCAGCTGGCCCCACAGCTTGCGCCCTTCCCACCAGCGCTCGAAGCAGGCGCTGTTGCGGAAGCTGAGGAAGATCGACAGCACCAGGCCCAGCAGGGTGAACGGGGCGACCGAGACACGCTCGATCCCCGGCGGGTGCCAGAGTTCGGCGAAGGCGGCCACGGCGATGGCCAGCACCAGGATGGCCAGCACTTTGGGGGCCACGGCCGGAACAATGGAGCCGCGCAGGATGTACAGCAGCTGCCAGCCGTGGGGACGGGGGCGAATGATCATGGGCCGCCATTCTACGCCTGTGGCTGCGGCGCTTTGACGCCTGCGACGCAGGGTCGCATGTAGAGCCGGGCTTGCCCGGCTCCAGCGGGGCAAGCCCCGCTCTACGTGAGGGCGCGGTCCCGATTAAAGGATGCCACCGCCCAACGACAACCGCACGATGCCCACCACCACGACCACCGCGTTGAGCAGCAGGCCGGTCCAGGCCCGGCCGCGCTTGCTCGGGTGGGTGAACAGGATGCCCAGTGCGCCGATCACCGCGCCCACCGCCGCGAACGGAATCAGGAACCAGTTGCCCCACCCCAGCAGCGGGATCAGCGCCAGGATCATCCACAACACCGCAAACACACCCCACAGCAGACTGATCAGGCCCATGACACGTTCTCTCCAAAAATGCTGCGCGCACCTTAATGCTTCAGCCGCCACGTGCGCGTGAGGGGCGGGTTCCCCGCCCGGGCTTCACCGGGCCGGTGCTACGGTAATGCCAGGACGTTGGCCCTGATTCAGTGGCCGGCGCGGATGATCCAAGCGCGGGCCGTACCCGGCCCACCAACGGGGGTGAGCCCATGAACATTCGAACCTTCACCGTGCTGGGCGTGCTGCTGGCCGTGGCCGGCTGCGCCAGCACCTCGCGGGTGATGCTGGGCCAGACCCGGCCGCCGACCGACCCGGCACTGGTGCAGATCTACTCCACGCCGCCGCCGGGGTCGCAGGAAATCGCCCAGCTGGAGTCCTCCAGCGCCGTGGGCTTTGGCACCCAGGGCCAGACCGATGCGGCCGTGGCCCGCTTGAAGAAGGAAGCCGCCGCGTTGGGCGCGAACGGCGTGATCCTGATGGGCGTAGGTTCCAGCGGCTCGCCGGTGGGCATGTCGGTGGGTGCCGGCAGCTACGGCTCGCATGTGGGTGGCGGCGTCGGCATCGGTATTCCGACCACGCAGAAGCGCGCGGCCGGGGTGGCGATCTGGGTGCCCAATCCGCCGCCGGCGGATCGGTGATCGGCCGGTAGGTCACGACCGTTGGTCGTTACCCACGCAACGCATCACAGCGCTTTGTGCTTCGGAATGAACACCTCATTCACCGCCTGCGCCAGCTGGTCCGGCGGCAGCAGGCCCTGATCCAGCAGGAAGTTGTTGAACGCCAGGCGGTCGAACTTCGGCCCCAGCGCCAGCTCGGTCTGCATGCGCAGTTCCATGATCCGGGTGTAGCCATAGAAGTAGCTGCCGGCCTGGCCGGGCGAGCGCACCATGTAGCGGTCCAGTTCCTGCGTGGCCATCGCCTTGGACAGGCCGACTTCTTCAATCAGCATGCGCTCGGCATTGGCGCGGTCGATCAGACCCAGGTTGAGCATCGGATCCAGCATCGCTCGGGCCGCGCGCAGCAGGCGGAACTGAAGCGCGATCAGCTGCCCGTCCAACGGCTCGTACGGCACCATTTCGGCTTCGGCATACAGCGCCCAGCCTTCCACGTTGACCGAATTGAACGCGAACATGGTACGGGCCAGCGAAATGCCACGCTCCACCATCGCCGTGAACTGCAGTTCGTGGCCGGGGCGGCCTTCATGCGCGCTCAGCGTCCACGCCGCCGAACCGAAGTTGAAGTCGTCGTACTGTGCGGCACCGTCGCCGGCGGCCGGGTTGCCCAGCGGCAGCACGAAGGTGCCCTGCTGCCCGGTGTTGCCGACCAGCGGGGCCGGCAGGAAGTGCGGAGCCGGCGATGCCGCGCTTTCCGCTTCCGAGCCCAGGCGCATCTGCATCGGACGCTGCGGCACGTCGACGATCTTCTGCGCGCGGATGATCGGGTCGATCTGATCGATCACACCGCGATAGTGATGTTCCAGCTGATCATTGGCGATCTTGTCGCTCTTCAGCGCGCGGATCACCGCCACCACGTCGGTCGGGTCGGCCACCTTCAGGCCCTTGGCCTTCACCACCAGCGGAGCCAGCTGGCGCATCGCCGAGCGGGTTTCCATGAACTCCAGCTGGGCGCGCTGCATCAGCAGCTTGGGATCGATGTCGATGCCCACGCGCTTGAGCTGGAACGCATACAGCGGTTCCGGCAGCTGCGCATCGGCGCGCGCCTTCGGCAGCACTTCAGCACGGGTCCAGTCGCGGTATTCGCGCAGCTGGGTGGCGATGGTTTTCAGCGCCTCGTCAGCACCGGCGATCTTGTACTTGCCGAACAGCTTTTCGATACCGGTGATGTAGGTATCGACGTTCTCCAGCGACTGCTCGACCTCGATCTTGGTCGGCTGCAGCAGGCTCTTGTTGGCCAGCGCCTCTTCATAGCGCTGGCGCGAAAGGGTGGTCACCGCCGTGCTGCCCGGAGCCAGCCCGGCATAGGCCTTCAGGCGGTCCAGCGCCTTGGCACGGCGCGCTTCCGGCACCTGGTCAGAGAGCAGCAGGTTGATGCCGCTGAACACCAGCTGCGGGGTATCGGTCCAAGGCAGCAGGTACTTTTCATTGAGCTCGCTGCCTTCGATGTTCTGGGTGGCGGCGGCAATCATGATCGCCAGGTCCTGGCGCACGTTCGGGTCGCGCTCGGTGGCCAGCTTGGACTGCAGTTCGCTGCGCGCCTTGGCCATGGCGGCGCGGTAGCGCGCGGCGTTGTCCGGGCCGAAGTCGGCGACCTTGTCGTCGTAGCCGGGCACGCCGAAGAAGCCGGTTTCCTCCGGCTGGAACGGGCCCTGCGCATCCAGCAGGATCTGCGCCAGCTGGTTGCTGCGGGTCACCCAGGCCGGGCTGGCCGGTGCCTTGCTGGCGGCCGGCGCAGCAGCCAGGGCGGCCGGCGGCGCGCTGAGCGCGGCAGGAACGGAAAGGACCAGCGCGACGGCAAGGGCGAGCGGCTTCATGCGGAACTCCGGGGTGTTAGGTGATTGCGAACGTACCCATTGGGACGGGTTACGGCAATCGGCCGGAGGTCATGGGACCGTTCGGGCGCCGCGATCATGTAGTGCCGGGTCTTGCCCGGCAGCGCGCGAACCCGGCACCGCGCAATCAATCCATCGGCTGCGGCGGTGCCGGCAGGCAATGGTTCTGCTCACGGCACTCCTGCAGCGCACACACCCTGGCCGCCTCGGCGTCATCCAACGCGGTCAGATCGATCGCCTCAGACGTCTCGGTCAGCACGTACATCCGCGGGTAATCCCAGCGCCCGTCTTCCCGGCGCGCCTCCAGGAACAGCTGGCCGGTGCCCTTCGACCCCCGCACATCCACCACGAACTCGCTGTAACCGGTGCCGTCAGCATTGCGCTGCATGTTGCCGCTAGGCAGGTAGCCGTCCTGGATGGGCTCGCCCAGCACATGCCGCAGCTCGATGCTGCAGCGCGCGCGGCGCATCGCTTCCTGGTACGGCTCGCTGCTGCGGCTCCAGTGCGACCACTGCGCCAGCGCCAACCACACCACCCCCACCAGCGCGGCAATGCAGGCCAGCACGCCCAGCGGCATGGCCCAGCGCCAGTGGCGGCTCCACCAACCGCTCGTTTGAGCTTGTGGCAGCGCAGGGGGTGGGGTCATCGGCGTCCTCCTTGAGCCAGGTGAGTGGGCTTACGGGGTCAGGCAGCGACCCAGGAAGTCCTCGGCCAGACGATAACGGTGCAGGGCGTTGCTACCGGACAAACCGTGTTTCGCGCCCGGGTAGGTCATCAGTTCGAACGGCTGGCCGCGCTTCTGCAACGCGCTCATCAGTTCAGTGGAGTTGGTGAACAGCACGTTGTCGTCGGCCATGCCGTGAATCAGCAGCAGGCGCGAGCGCAGGCCATCCACATGCGCCAGCACGCGGGCTTCTTCATAGCCCTTCGGGTTGTTGGCCGGCAGGTCCATGTAGCGTTCGGTGTAGTGGGTGTCATACAGCCCCCAGTCGGTGACCGGCGCACCGGCCACGCCGCAAGCGTACTGATCCGACGCCTTGGCCAGCAGCATCAGGGGCATGTACCCGCCGTTGGACCAGCCCTGCACGCCAATGCGCGCCGGATCCACCCACGGCTGCTGCTTCAGCCATGCCACGCCCTTGAGCTGGTCGGCCACTTCCACCGTGCCCTGCACGCCGTACAGCGCGCCGCCGAAATCGCGGCCACGACGCGGGGTGCCGCGGTTGTCCAGCGAGAACACCACGTAGCCGCGCTGCGCCAGATACTGGTTGAACAGATGGTCGCCACGGCCGGGCCAGCTGTTGGTCACGGTCTGGCTGGCCGGGCCGCCATACACGTACACCGCCACCGGGTAGCGCTTGGACGGGTCGAAACCGGCCGGCTTGATCAGGCTGTAGTTCAGCTCGGTGCGGCCGTCGGCGGCGGTCAGCGTGCCGAACTCCACCGGGCGCTGCGCCTCCAGGTAGCGCGCGTATGGGTGCTGCGGATCCGCCAGATTGTTCTCCACCAGCGTGGCGATCTTCTCGCCATTTGCACGGTGCAGCGAAATCTGCGGCGGCGTGGTGGTTTTCGACCAGCTGTCCACATACACGCTGGCGTTGCGGGCGAAGCTGGCGGTGTGCATGCCATCGGCCTGCGACAGGCGCTTGATCGCGCCACCGGCCAGCGGCACCGAATAGATCTGGCTTTCGCGGGCCGAGTCCACGCCGGCACGGAAGTACACGGTGCCGGCGTCTTCATCCACCGCCAGCAGTTCGTCCACCGGCCACGTGCCGGCGGTCAGTGCGGTGACCGTCTTGCCGTCGGCCGCCACGCGGTACAGGTGCTGGAAGCCGGTGCGCTCGGACGACCACACAAAGCCGCCGTCCTTCAGGAAGTGCAGGCTGTTGTGCAGCGGCACCCAGGTCTTGGAGGCTTCGGTGGCCAGGGTCTGCTGCTTGCCGCTGGCCAGGTCGGCCTGGATCAGCTCCAGCTTCTTCTGGTCGCGCGACTGGCGCTGGAAGGTGAGCTGCTGCGGGCTGCGCCAGTCCACACGGGCCAGATAGATATCCGGGTTGGAGCCCAGGTCCACCCAACTCGCGGTGGCAGCGGCTTTTGGGGCCACCACGCCCAGCTTCACCGTCACGTTGTGGTCGCCGGCGGCCGGATAGCGCTGCTCGATCATCTCCACGCGGTCGGCGTACATCTCATAGCGCTTCTGCACCGGCACCGGCGATTCATCGATGCGGGCGAAGGCGATGGCCGAGTCATCCGGGGCCCACCAGTAGCCGGTGTGGCGGTCCATTTCCTCGTCAGCGACGAATTCCGCCACGCCGTTGCCGATGGTGTCGCTGCCGTCGCTGGTGAGCTGGATCTGCTTGCCGCTGGCCAGGTCGATCACCCATAGGTTGCGGGCGCGGACGAAGCTGACAAAGCCGCCGTCCTTCAGGAAGTGCAGGCTGTTGTGCAGCGGCACCCAGGTCTTGGAGGCTTCGGTGGCCTGGGTCTGCTGCTTGCCGCTGGCCAGGTCGGCCTGGATCAGCTCCAGCTTCTTCTGGTCGCGCGACTGGCCCTGGAAGGTGAGCTGCTGCGGGCTGCGCCAG
>JAEXNZ010000401.1 GCA_023439425.1 Pseudomonadota bacterium | reverse complement strand
GCACTGGCCCGGGTCGCCAGCAGTTCCAAGCAGGCGCTGGCCAACCTGTCGCTGGCGGTCAGCCGCTGGCCGCAGGCGGCGCTGGTCGGCCTGCTGCGCGTGGTCGCACCAGGCGGCAAGGATGCCGGCCTGCTGATGCCCAACGTGGTGCAGCTGCTGCGCAGCCTGGGAGACGCCGCCGACGAAGTGCTGCCGTGGCTGGAGCCGGCCGAACGGGCCACGCTGGAGCGCCAGCGCGCCATCCTGAAGGGCCCTTCTGAAGTCGCCGCAGCGAATGAACTGCCGCCAGTGCTGGCCGCCCCGCCGTGGCTGGCAGCGAAGCAGAAGAAGGCTGCCACGGTGCAGCAACTGCAGCCCCTGACGCTGGCACCCCGTGAGCAGTGGGATCCCGGCAGCCGCGAGGCTGCGCTGGAAGAAAGCGGCTGGACCGCCAAACGGCTGCAGGAATGCCGCGACAACCCGGCCGAGCTGGTTTCGCAGCTGGGCTTCTGGTCGCACCTGGATTACCTGAAGCCATTGACCGAACAGGCGGTGGCTGCCATCGCGCAACGCGACACCGACGGCCTCGTCCGCATCTGGCGCGAGATGGTCGCCGCGCGCCGGAAGCAACAGTACTTCTGGATGACGGTGCGCACGGATGTCATCACCGTGCTGCCTGAAGGCATGGCCGTGCCGTTCTGGAACGCCATCGCCGATGACATCGTCAGTGACAGCGGCATCAGCAGCGATGACATCAGCCGCATGGTCGCCATGTACGGGCTGGCAGTGCTGCCGGCCGTGACCGCGCTGGTGCGCAACAAGCCCATGGACTGCCTGCCGCGCGCCTTGGCGCTGGGCGCGATCGAACTGGCCCCGACCGCTGCGCGTGCGTTCGCACGTCTCAAGTCGGCCCGCGAGGTCGGCCGCACCTGGTTGCTGCGCCATCCCGAGCACGCGGTAGTCGGTCTGCTTCCCGCTGCATTGGGCAAACCCGGCGAAGCCCGTGATTCGGCCGCCAGCGCGCTGCGCCTGCTGTGGTTGAACGGCCATGAGGCACTGCTGCGCGAGGTGGCCGGCCGCTACAACGACCCGGCCGTGCTGGAGGGGCTGGAACGGGTGATGGACGAAAACCCGCTGGACCGCTTCCCCGGCAAGCGCACCGCGCTGCCGGCGTTCTGGAATCCCACCGGCTGGCGGCGTCCGGAGCTGCACAACGGCAAGGCGCTGGGCGATGACGCCCTGCAGGCGTTGGGCCAGATGCTCACCTTCCCGACCAACGAAGAAATCTACGCCGGCATTCCGCAGGTGGCGGAAGCCTGCCGCGCCGACAGCCTGGCCGATTTCTGCTGGGACCTGTTCGGGGCCTGGCTCAATGCCGGGGCACCGGGCAAGGAAGGCTGGGCGCTGCAGGCGCTGGCACACTTCGGCAACGACGACACCGCGCGCCGCCTCACTCCCTTCATCCGCGCCTGGCCCGGTGAATCCGCGCATGCGCGTGCGGTGACCGGGCTGGACGTGCTGGCCGCTATTGGTTCGGACGTGGCGCTGATGCAGATCAACGGCATCGCCCAGAAGGTCAAGTTCAAGGGGCTGCAGGACAAGGCGCGCGAGAAGATCGCCGCCATTGCCGAGGCGCGCCAGCTCAGCACCGAGGAACTGGAAGACCGCCTGGCCCCCGACCTGGGGCTGGACGAGCACGGTACCCTGCAGCTGGACTTCGGCCCGCGTGCCTTCAAGGTCGGCTTCGACGAAGCGCTCAAGCCCTACGTGCGCGAACACACCGACGGCGTCGATGGCGCGCGTCTTCCGGACCTGCCCAAACCGAAGAAGACCGACGACGCGGCGCTGGCAGCGGAGGCGGTCGAGCGTTTCAAGGCGCTGAAGAAGGACGTGCGCACCATTGCCAGCCAGCAGGTGCTGCGCCTGGAACTGGCAATGTGCGCGCGCCGCCGCTGGACCCCCGAGCTGTTCCGCACCTTCCTGGTCGAACATCCGCTGCTGCGTCACCTGGTACAGCGCCTGGTCTGGGGCGTGTATGCGGTGGAGCCGGGCCATCAGCACGGTGGCGTACTGCAGGCCTGCTTCCGCGTGGCCGAGGATGGCAGCTTCACCACGGCCGACGATGACAGCTTCGCGTTGCCGGAAGGCGAACATCTGCGCATCGGCGTGCCGCATGCGCTGGAACTGGATGCCGCCGATGCTGCTGCATTCGGCCAGCTGCTGGCGGACTACGAACTGCTGCAGCCGTTCGCGCAGATCGGGCGTGATACCTACAGCCTGGAGGCCAGCGAACGTGCGGTCACCAAGCTGCTGCGCTGGAAGGGAGCCAAGGTGCCGACCGGCCGCGTACTCGGCCTGGTCAACAAGGGCTGGCGACGCGGCACCGCGCAGGACGGTGGCGGCATCTGGTACTTCACCAAACCGCTGGGCGACGGCAAGGTGATCGAGCTGATGCTCGACCCCGGCATCATCGTCGGCATGGTCAACGAGTATCCCGAGCAGGAGCTGGGCGATGTGCAGTACGGCAAGGCCGACAGCTGGGGCGAGATGCGCGATCCCGACCCGCTGACCGGGCTGGACGACATTGCCACCAGCGAGCTGATCCGCGACCTGGAGGCGCTGCGCGCCTGAGCCTGACGCACCGCGTCCTCGCGGTGCCCTTATACGTTCTCCCGGAAACCCCTGATGGCCAAACGTTCCCTTCCGACCGCCGACGCACCGGTTGCCCAACTGCAGCGCCCCCCTGCCGAGCTGCTGTACGCCGATGAGCTGGCCCGCCTGCGCACGGCCGATACGCAGGCCCGTCCGCCGGGCTGGGCGCTCAGCCTGCGCGCCGCGCGCGCTTTCATCCTCGGTGACGCCGCACTGGGCACCACCGCCAAAGTGGTCGCGCCGGTGGCCAGCATCGAACGCATGCTGGTCACCCTCGCCACCGGGCGCGGCCTGATGCTGGTGGGCGAACCCGGCACCGCCAAGTCGCTGCTGTCCGAACTGCTGGCGGCGGCGATCAGCGGCGTGTCCACCCTGACCATCCAGGGCGGTGCCTCCACCACCGAAGACCAGATCAAGTACGGCTGGAACTACGCGCTGCTGATCAATGAAGGTCCCAGCCCGCGCGCGATGGTGCCGGCCCCGCTGTACCAGGGCATGCGCGATGGCCGCATCGTGCGCTTCGAGGAAATCACCCGTGCGCCGCAGGAAGTGCAGGATTGCCTGCTGGGCATGCTCTCTGACCGGGTCATGGCCGTGCCCGAGCTGGAGGGCGAGCACGCCATGCTGTATGCACGCGACGGCTTCAACATCATCGCCACCGCCAACACCCGCGACCGCGGCGTGAACGAGATGAGCGCCGCGCTCAAGCGCCGCTTCGACTTCGAAACCGTCGCCCCCATCCTCGACTTCGACCACGAACTGGCGCTGGTGCAGCAGGCCTCCGCACGCCTGCTTGAACGCAGTGGCATTCCGGCCAGCGTGCCGATGCCGGTGCTCGAGCTGCTGGTCAACACGTTCCGCGATCTGCGCGGCGGTGGGCAGGCCGCCCAGGGCAGCGACAAGGCCATGGACCGGCTCAACGCGGTGATGTCCACCGCCGAGGCAGTCAACGTCGCCCATGCGGTCGGCGTGCGCGCCTGGTTCCTGGAGCAGCGCGAGGGGTCACCGGCCGATCTGGTCGAGTGCATTGCCGGCACCGTGGTCAAGGACAACGCCGACGACCGCGCCAAGCTGCGCCGTTACTTCGAACACACTGTCGCGCGCCGCGAGGGGCCGGCTTGGCGCGCCTATTTCGAGGCACGTCACCGCCTGCCGTGAGCCGTTCCCCGCACATCATCGGCGTGCGCCACCACAGCCCGGCCTGTGCCCGGCTGGTGGCTGCGCGCATTCGCGCGCTGCGTCCGGCGTTCGTGCTGATTGAAGGCCCCGCCGATTTCAACGAGCGCCTGGCAGAGCTGCAGCTGCCGCATCGCCTGCCGCTGGCGATCTACAGCCACTTGTCCGACGACCAGCGCCACCACGGCTCATGGACCCCGTTCGCCGCGCATTCGCCGGAATGGCAGGCGCTGCAGGTCGGCAACGAGGTGGGGGCCTGTGTCCGCTTCATCGACCTGCCGGCCTGGCACGACGCGTTCGCCGGGCTTGAGAACCGCTATGCCGACAGCGCCGACAACGCGCATGAGGCGCGCGCCGAAGACTACGAGCAGGCGCTGAGCGCACAACTGGCTGTGCAGGGCCGCGATGCATTGTGGGACCACCTGTTCGAGGACACCGACGATGTCGATGCGCTGGCCGAACAGCTGAGCCAGTACTTCATCCACCTGCGCGGGCAGGACCGCGGCACGCTCGGCAACCAGGCCCGCGAACAGATGATGGCCGCGTGGATCGCCTGGGCCATGCAGCAGCCCGCTGCTGCCGCGCGACCGGTGCTGGTGGTGTGCGGTGGCTATCACGCGCCGATGCTGCAGGCCCTGTGGCCGCAGCTACCGGCCGCAGCAGAACCACCCTCCGTACCGCAGCCGGTCGCCGCCGACAGCCGACACGGCTCCTACCTGGTGCCGTACAGCTTCAAGCGGCTGGACGCGTTTGCCGGGTATGCCTCGGGCATGCCATCCCCGGCCTGGTACGAAGGGTGCTGGCAGCACGGCCAGGATGCACCCCGGCATCTGCTGCGCGCGGTGATGCATCGCCTGCGCGAGAAAGGACTTCCCGCGTCCACCGCCGACCTGATCGGCGTGCAGGTGCGCGCCGAGGGTCTGGCGCGCCTGCGCGGCCATCGTCTGCCGCAGCGCGTGGACTGGCTGGACGCGCTGGCCGGCGCACTGGTCAAGGACGCGCTGGATGCACCGCTGCCGTGGACGTATCGCGGTCCGCTGCGTGCTGGCACCGACCCGGTGCTGGTGCAGGTGATGGACGTGCTGGCCGGGGACCAGCAGGGCGAACTGGCACCGGGCACGCCGCAGCCACCGCTGCTGGCCGACATTGCCGCCACCCTGGCCGGGCAGGGGCTGTCGCTGCCCGGCAGCGCCACGTTGGATCTGCTCGACCCCGCCGACTGTGCGCGTAGCCGCGTGCTGCATCAGCTCGCGCTCCTGCAGATTCCCGGTGTCACGCGCACCCAAGGCCCGGCGCGCGCCATCAGTGACGAGGTCGAGGAGCGCTGGACCCTGACACGACCCGTTGAGCAGCACGCCGCGCTTATCGAGGCCGGTGCCTGGGGGGCTACGTTGCACGACGCGGCGCGCGCCCGTCTGGAAGCCGACCTGCGTCGGGATGGCAGCGACATTGGACGGCTGGTGGCCCTGCTCAACCGGGCGGCGTGGGCGGGGCTGACCGCCGTGAGCGCAGGCGTGCTGGAAGATCTCTCCACCGCCATTGCCGCAGCGGCCCGGTTCGATGCACTGGCCCCGGCGCTGGGCGACCTGGAATTGCTGCGCCGGCACGGACACCGGCTGGGCCTGGATGAAGCGCCTCTGCTGGATGTGGTGCTGGTGGCCGGGGTGGACCGCGCGTTGTGGCTGCTGGAGGCCCCGGGCGGCGTCGCCGCTGCGGAGATGGATGCGCACGTGCAGGGACATCAGGCTCTGCGCCGGATCGTGCTCGATGCGGTGGCGGATCACGCCGAGGGTGTTCCGGGTGCATTGCAGATCGAACCGTCGCGCGCGCTGGCGGTGTGGCACCGCGTGCTCACCAATGCCGACGCCGCACCGGTCAGCCGGGGCGCGGCGCTGGGCGCGCAGATCGGACTGGCCGAGCGCGTCGAGGGAGCCCCGCCGGTGGCAGCTACCCAGGCCACCACCCTGCTGCAGCAGTTCGCACCGGCCCAGGTCGGCGATGCGTTGGCCGGGCTGCTCGCGCTGGCGCGCGACCAGCTGGCCAGTGAGGACAGTTTCACCGCCGGTCTGGACGCGCTGGTGCAGGGGTTGGTCGGCGAAGACTTCGTCATAGCGCTGCCGGCGCTGCGCGCGGCCTTCGCCTGGCTGCCGCCGCGCGAACGTGGCGGGCTGGCCACCCGGCTGCTGCACCTGCATGGCGCGACCCATCTTTCCAGCCGCCAGCTGATCGCCGCGCAGGCCGGTGAAGCCGACGCCACGGACCGCGCACGGGCCGCGCTGGCTGAGCGCGAGGTGCTGGCGGCGCTGGCGCAGTGGGGCCTGGCCCCACCCGCAGAGGTGGCACCATGAGTCTGGACATTCCCGATCCGCTGCAACGCTGGCGACTGCTGCTGGGCGAGCCGGCCGAACCCGCCTGCGGCGCGTTGCAGGACCAGGCCCAGGCGGCCGACGCCGCGCTTGAATGGCTGTACGGGCGCGATCCCGAGCGCGCGCAGCGTGGCGAACGGCGCGCCGGCCTCGGCGCGTCGGCGCTGGCCACGCCCGACTGGATCAACCAGATCCACCAGCTGTTCCCCCAGGAGGTGATCGAACGCCTGGAGCGCGATGCGGTCGAGCGCTTCGGGATCGATGAAGTGGTCACCAACCTGGAGGTGCTGGAGCGCATCCAGCCCTCCGAATCGCTGTTGCGCGCGGTGCTCCATACCAAGCATCTGATGAACCCGCAGGTGCTGGCCGCCGCGCGCCGCCTGGTCGCAGAGGTGGTCGGGCGCATCATGCAGCGCCTGGCCACCGAGGTACGCCAGGCCTTCAGCGGCACCCGCGACCGCCGTCGTCGCTCGCGCCGGGCCATCGCCAGCAACTTCGACTTCCGCCGCACCGTCGCCGCCAACCTGCATCGCTATGACCCGGCGCGCCGCAAGCTGTATGTGCAGCAGCCGATGTTCATCAGCCGCAGCCGTCGGCACACCGACCCGTGGGACATCATCCTGCTGGTCGACCAGAGTGGCTCGATGGTCGACTCGGTCATCCACAGCGCGGTGATGGCGGCCTGCCTGTGGCAGCTGCCCGGCATGCGCACCCACCTGGTCGCCTTCGATACCGCCGTGGTCGACCTCACCGCCGATGTGTCCGATCCGGTCGAGCTGCTGATGAAGGTGCAGCTCGGCGGCGGCACCGACATCGCCCGCGCCGTCGCCTACGCGCAGGGGCTGGTGGTCAATCCCAGCCGCAGCGTGGTGGTGCTGGTCAGCGACTTCTATGAAGGTGGCCCCGATGGCGAACTGGTGCGTCGGGTCAAGGCGCTCACCGCCGCCGGCACGCGCGTGCTCGGGCTGGCCGCGCTGGATGCGCAGGCCAAACCCAATTACGACCGCGAAACTGCCGCACGGCTGGTCAACGTGGGTGCACACGTGGCCGCGATGACGCCCGGTGAACTGGCCGCCTGGCTGGCAGAGAAGGTGCTGGCATGAACTCGCGCAGCGATCTGCTGGATCTCACCCCTACCGCGCTGATGGCGCTGGCCAATGCCGGCTTCGTCAAACGTGCGCAGAAAGACGTGGCCGCCGGGCTGCTGCCCGCGCTGGAGATCGATGACGCCGGCACCGTCACCGCCCGTTACGACGACGGTTGCGTGACCCGGCTGCCGGTGGGGGTCACGCTGCGCGAGGCCGATTGCAGCTGCAGCGCCACGGCCATGTGCCGGCATCGGGTGGCTCTGGTGCTGGCCTGGCAGGCGCAGGCAGCAAGCGCCCAGGTGAGCATGGATGCCGCGCCCGCCGTGGACGAATACTGGAGCCCTTCCAGCTTCGACCTGCACGCCCTGGCACAGGTGCTGCCGCCCACCGTGTTCGAACAGGCCGAGCGTCTGTGCGCGGCCGGCCCACTGGTCACCGTGCATCCCTGGCGCAGCGCGGAGGCACCGCCGATGGCGCAGCTGCCGATGTGCAGCGTGCGCTTCTTCGTGCGGGATGCGATCGCGCACGCGCGCTGCGACTGTCGCCAGGGCGGCAGCTGCGCGCACCTGATCGTCGCCATACGCGCCTTCGTGCTGGCCGAACAGGCCGGCGCATTGACCGACGCACGCACCGTGCAGCTGTCGCCGCCGGGTGCCGCCGACGCGGATCCGGTGCGCCAGGCGCTGCATGCCGACCTGGACGCGCTGTTGTTGTCGCTGTGGCTCGACGGTGCAGCGCAACCGCTGCTGGCCGTGGCCGCGCAGCTGCAGGCGCTGCGCCGCCGCGTCATGGCGCTGGGCTGGTCTTGGGTCGACGACGCCCTGCGCGAGCTGCTGCAGCTGTTGCAGGCACGGCACGCGCGCAGCAGCCGCTACGCGCCGCAGGCCCTGCTGGTCGCGGTTGCCGGCGTGTGGGCGCGGTTGCACGCCGCCAGCGCGCTGTCCGAACAACCGCTCCCGCGCCTGCCAGCGGCGCAGCTGCTGGGCATTGGCGTGCAGGGCAGCGTCGCGCTTGACCGGCTGCGGCTGGTGGCGCTGGGAACCGCGCTGTGGCGCGATGAGCAGTACGAAGGCGCGGCGATGCTGTGGGCTGACCCGGATACCCAGGCCCTGACCGTGATGGAGCGGCAGTGGCGGTTGGAACCAGAGCGCAGCCAGGCCCTGGGCGAACGCCGCGTGGCCGGCCATCCGTTGCGCCAGCTCGCCGCCAGCCAGATGCTGACCCAGGGGGCCACGCGCAGCGCCAACGGCCAGCTCGACATCACCGCGCAGCGCCAGCACACGGGTGTGTTGCCGTTGTCGCCGCGTGCCTGGGACGAACTCGGCCATCCGCTGCGGCAGTCCAGCCCGACCGCACTGGCCCGCCACCTGGGGACCCAGGTACCCGCGTTCGCGCAGCCGCGCATGGCCGCGGCAGGCGTCGCCGGCGAGGCCGGCGGCAGTTTCCATGTGGTCCAGCTGGATGACGCGCAGGTCACCGCGCTGGGCTGGGACCCGGTCGCGCAGACCTTGCATG
>JAEXNZ010000340.1 GCA_023439425.1 Pseudomonadota bacterium | reverse complement strand
AAAGTTTCAGCAGGATATGGTGTACGGCGATCATGTTGAGATGAGCGCGTGCCTGCCTACGCTTCGTCAGTATGCGGATCACATGGGTTCTTTTACGACGATGGGCGACGTCGTACCTCCGACGGCGCTTGCCCGATCACCCGTCTGAAGGCAGCCGCAAACTTGCTGGCGTTGGCGTAGCCCACCCTCTGCGCAACATGGATCACACTGGAGCCACGCTCAAGCTGCGCGCGCGCCCAGTGCATTCGCCGCTGGGTCAGGAAGTCATGTGGCGACATCCCGGTCGCGGCCTGCACACCGCGTTGGAAGCGCGTCCGGTCCAGCCCCAGCACATCGGCCATGCATTGAACGCTGGGGCGCGTGTCGAGTGCAGCGTCCACATACGCCATCAGTGTCTGCAACTGCCCGGCGGTCAGCGGCCGGTGCGCGCCGGTCAGGCGTGCCGGCGTCTGGGCCATCTGCGTCAGGCGGCGCAGGATCGTCAACGTGCCCGCCCGCAGGAACGCGTCTGACAGCACCTTTGTCTGGGCTGCGGACTGGAAGGCGTAAAGCACGGCACTGACAGTGGCGTCCCGGTGAAGCGTAGCGGCCAAGGGAGCGAGCGTCCGCACATCAATCACCAGCTCTTCCAGCATTGCACAATCCATGGCCAGGCCAAGTATCTCGACCGCCGGGCTCGAGTACGTACCGGTTTGACCGGGCAGGACCACGTTGAACTGCCCTACCGACCAGTGCGATGCCAACGGGGGCGCGAAGGGACCGTGCTGCTCCAGCCGTCCGCCACCTGACAGCACAAGGGCAAGGCGCAGCTGGGTCGGATGCCCCATCGCGCCGGAACAGGCCGGAAAGCGCTGGTGGACGAACGCAAGCGCGCCGTCCTGGCTGGACGCCAGCGATGGCTCGTGACCGGGCATCGCGTGGATGAGCTCCCGGGCCACCGTCGATTGCATGCCTCGAATGGAGTGGTCCGTATGCAAACGGAGTAGAGATGTGATGGGGGTGTTACATCATAACAGTTTGGCCGTCGGCCACTGCCCCACCTGAGAGGTCCCTTTGAAGTCCCCCACCAGTCTGGCCGCCGCCATCGCGGCCCACCTGTTCGTGTTCGCGTCCCCAGCTTTCGCCCAGGATCCGCCCAGTGCCACCACCTTGGACAGCGTCCGGGTTACCGGCTCCAAACGAGACACGCCGTACCTGAAAAGCGATCTGTCGGTCACCGTCCTCAACCAGCAGGCGCTGAAGGACGCGGGCGTGGTGGAGTTCCGGGACCTGGACAAGCTGGCCCCCAACGTGAAGTTCAATGCGATGGGCCAGCTGAGCGACATGTACATCTCCATCCGCGGCATCGAGTCCAATCCGTTCCTGGTGAACCGGGCCTCGGTCTACGTCGATGGCATTCCGTTCAAGGAGCTCAGCAACGCGGTGCTGAACCAGGTCGAGTCGGTCGAGGTGCTGCGCGGGCCGCAGGGCACCCTGTACGGAGCCAACAGTGAGTCGGGCCTGGTGCTGGTGCGTACCAAGGGGCCTACCGAGGCGCTGGAGGGTGAGGTCAATCTGCGCAGCACGTGGTTCAGCAACGGCAATGGCAACAGTCTGGACGGTTTCATCGCCGGACCGCTGAGCAAGGGCGGCGACCTGTCGGGGTCCTTGGCCTTCATGGCGTCGGATGAAGACAGCTACCTGCGCAACCTCACGCCCTTCAACGGCACCGAAGGCAAGGTCAAAGAGGGCTATCTGCAGGGCAAGCTGCGCTGGCGTCCAGGTGACTACGTCACCGTGAACGCGCTGGCCTACCACCTGCGCACGCGTGCGCCCGGGATGTTCGAGTATGAGTACCTGCCGCTGGATGTGAACCTGTACAACCGCACCTACGGTTCCAGCCTCAACGGCGGCAGGCAGGCCGGTGACTTCACCTACATCAACGACGCGCCGAAGCGCACCGCCAAGGATGAGACCGTTGCCGGCCTCAGCGCGCAATGGCAGCTGGCGGCAGGTACCTTCGACGTGGCCGCTTCCTACCGCACGCATGAGGATGTTTCCGCCGGCTACGACTTCGACATGACCGAAAGCGCCGCGCTGGCCGGCCGGACCTATGACAAGCAGGACGCATGGAATGCGGAGGCGCGTTTCAGCTCACCCGACGACCAGCCACTGACGTGGATGGCCGGTGTATCGACCTACCTGACCAGCAAGGACTCGGTGCTGGGTACCTTCGTCGGTCCAATCACCCGCGGACTGAACAGCTACAACCTTGCCCCGCGCCAGACCTCGAAGGGAGAGGACTACAGCGTCTTCGCCACGGCCAGCTACACGTTCCCGTCTGTTCCCAAACTGACCGCCAGCGTCGGCCTGCGCCATGAGCAGGCGCAGCGCTCGACCGAACAGCGCGCAGGGTTCCTCGACCTCGCCGATGGCGGCCTCGTGCTGTATCGCGATGCAGCGCTGGACCACACCTTCCATGCCACGCTGCCGCGCGTGTCGCTGCGCTATGACGCGACTGACGATCTTTCGTTCTACGCGGCGTCGGCAAAGGGCTACATCCCGGGCGGCTTCAATCTGGCGGCGGCGCAGAGCGACGAGGTGAACGACAAGGTTCTGCGCTACGAGTCGGAGATGATGTGGAGCCACGAGATCGGCTTCAAGATGAACGTGGGCGGCGGTCGTGGCCACCTGGGTGGCGCGCTGTTCCATATCACCTCGGATAACTGGCAGGAGATCCAGGTCGCCACGGACGCGGATGGACGGCCGATCTCGTCGGACTACGTGGGATCTGACGCGTCCATCCGTTCCCGCGGGGCGGAGCTCGAGGGCACCTATGAAGTCGCACCGGGTTTCACGCTGACCGCCAATGTCGGCTACGCGGATGCCAAGTACACCAAGCTGTGGGCAACCATTGATGAAAGCCTTGCAGGCAACCGGGTGAAGCTGACGCCGCACTACACCGGCTATCTGGCGGCGCGATACCAGCATAGTTCCGGGGTGTTCGCACGGTTGGAGTCCGCTTTCACCGGGTCGAGTGCACTGGACGAGCGCAACCGCGCCTATCAGCCAGCCGTGGCGATCCTGGGCCTTCAGGTGGGCTATGAGCGTGGTCCGTGGGCCGGTCGCGTGTTCGTTCAGAATCTGACCAACAAGCGTCGGGTGAATGGTCTGATCTTCGACAATCTTGCGTTTGGGCGTGACGGCAACTACTACGGTCCCATCGACAACCCCAGGGTTGTGGGTGTGGAGCTCAGCCGCACGTTCTAGTGCATGCCGGGTGTCAGCGGACAGTATTGTCCGACATGGATAGGGTCTGCGATAGCGATTCGCGCTTGACAGCTCGTTCGCTTTCGCACGACCCTCCATGAATGACTATTGACCTCGAAAAGCTCAATTCACGCGAACTCACGTCCCTCATGAAGGCCGCCCAGAAGCGCAAAGCGCTGCTGGAGAAGCGTCCGCCGGTCGCGGCAGTGCGCCGCAAGGTGCTGGCGCTGCTCAAGGCTTCGGGTTATTCCATCGAAGAACTTGTGGGTGACGGCAAGATTGCGGCGGCCCCCGCGCCTGCCAAAAGCGTCAAACGCGTCAAGCGCACGAAGCTTGGAAAAGCACCGGTGAAGTACCGTGATCCGGACAACAAGCGCAATACCTGGTCTGGTCGTGGCAGCACGCCGCGCTGGTTGCTGGAGAAAACCGCGCGCGGTCGCAGCGTGGCTGATTATCTGATTCCGGGGTTGGCCAAGCCGACGGCGCGCAAGGCGGCACCGATAGGGAAGCGTACGGTGTTCAAGCAGGCTTGATGGCAGTGCGTGGGGAAGGGGCCGTACGGCGCGTAGGGATGGGCCATGCCCGTCCTGGGGTCTCGGTCGTTCGGCATGGCGCAGACACGCATGGCGTGTCTCTACCTGGATCCGTCTACGTAGGGGCGGGACTGGAGGATCAGGACCTCGTCGCCGACTACGGCCCATTCAATGTCCTGGTCCACACCGCCGAGCGCCTGCTTGGTGGTTACGCCCAGTTTGGCCAGGCGCGCAATCAGCGCATCGGTCAGCACCTGGCGTGAGCCGGTGATCGGCACCTCGCGCACGCCGCCGCCCGCCTGGGCGACCAGCTGGGTGTCCTCGGCGGAGCGGCTCAACACCTGCACCGCCTTTGACCAGTTTGAGTACATCACCTGCTCTGCCTGGCGTTTGCCTTCCACCACGCGGATGCCCAGGCCACGTTTGGCCGAGATGTAGGTGATGTGCTTGCGATTGGCATCGAACGGGTCGCGGGTGATCATCACCCCCGAGCTGTCCGAGGGCGCGGCGCGCTGTACCAGCACGGCCATCGAGACGGCGTCCTGCGGCAGGCCTGCGGCGGCACGTGCTTCGTAGGCTTCGAAGTTGTAGACCGAGGCCCACACCGTCTGCACCGCCTTCGCGACCGCCTCGGCGCGCGTCACATTCGGCACGGTGGTGTACAGGCCGGCCCCGCTGAAGCCGGGCAGGTCTTCAGAGTTGGACGAACTGCGTACGAACACGGCAGCGCCTTTCAGCTGGCTTTGCCACTGCCGGTCAAGGTCGCGCAGGAAGGCGGGGTCGGGTGCGGCGTTGGCAATCTCTGCACGCAGGCTTGCAAGCGCCTCACGACGCACAGTGGGGTCGCTGTCGAAACCGGGGCGGTGCTGCAGGGTTTGCAGACGTTCGGCAATGCCGAGACGTTCGGACATCGCCTGGTAATGCGCGAACGGGATGCAGAAGCCGTCGGGCACGCTGGCCGCCGGCGGCAGCACCGCTTTCAGCGTACCGAGGTTGGCGGCCTTCACCCCACATTGCCGGCTGTCACGCGCGCGCAGCGATGCCAGTGGCTTGAGCGCGGTCACGCTGAGGTCGGGGCGAGGCAGGTTGCGTACCGTCGTGCGGGGCGTGCTGCTGGAGGGCGTGCGGGCTGGGCGCTTGAGCGGGGTCACCCGATAGTCGTTGGCCGTGACCTGCAGTGACACCCAGCGTCCATCGTATTGCCGCAGCGTCTGCTGGGCATCGCGCACGTACACGTTGGGAATGCCCCAGCCCTTGGCGAGCAGATTCACATGCGAAAGCAGGGTGGAAGGGCGCTGTGTCACCAGTCCGGCGACGGGGGCCAACGCGATGGGTACCTCGTCCAGCACAGGAATGTCGCGCGGTGAAAGTGCGTCCAGTT
The DNA here is from genome assembly GCA_023439425.1 of Pseudomonadota bacterium. GTDB lineage: Bacteria > Pseudomonadota > Gammaproteobacteria > Xanthomonadales > Xanthomonadaceae > Stenotrophomonas. The sequence goes on along the minus strand of JAEXNZ010000340.1, from coordinate 5,851 downwards.
GCGCCTGCGTGCGCACGATGCGCAGCCGACCCTCCGCACCGCCGGTGTTCAAGGGCAGGAAGCGCTGTTCGCGCAGCAAGGCTTCCTGGGTGACGAACGCCAGCCCGGTGGATCGTGCCAGCGCATCATGCTGGGTGGAGTTGGTCTTGAAGCGCACCGGCTCGGCGAACGAAGCATGCACTGCCGCGTCGGTCTCGCGCAGCAGCGCGGCGGTGAGCTGGTCGCCTTCCCAGAACTCGTAGGTGTATCCCGGTAGATCCTGCTGCCATGCCAGCGTGCCGAACAGGAAGCGTCGGCCCGGGTCGCGGTACTGGGCGTTGAGCGTGGCCCTGTCCAGGCTGCGTACCAGCCGCTGCTGGCGCACGAACTGCTCATGCAACGCATGCCGCGGCGTGTTGACGTAGTAGATGCGGTTACGGTCGCGCCGGTCGATCACGAAGATCAGATGCGGCAGTTCCAGCGCGGTGCCGGCGTTGTAAACCCGCGCCAGCTGCAGGAACTGGGCGCGGGTATCGATGCGCGGCAGGAAGTCCGGGCCGGTGGTGGGCGGGGTCACCGTGTCGCCGCCTGGGCGAACTTCGTAAGGGGACGGCTTGCGTGCGGTCTGGGCGGTGGCGCACGCGACCGAGCCGAGCAGCAGAGAAAGTACGGCCAGCCGCCAGAACAAACGCGGTGAGCGGGCGATACGCGAACGGGATCGGTCCATGATGCCGGTGCGGGTAGGAGGGAGTCAGGATGATAGAGGAGTGCGGCGTCGTCCGCGCTGCCCTGGGTACCAGCTGCCGGACGCCCGGTCGGGCAGCTCCAGCAGCCAGGTCTGGTGGCAGGTGGTGCAGGTGTAGGCCAGCACGATGCCTGGTGGGAAGGGGCCGGCGGTGTCGGGAACCTCGGTTTCGTGCAGGTTGCCTGCCTGTATTGCTGCTTCCACCGCCGAAATGCAGTGTTCGCGGCTGCCGGCCGTGTTGAGTTGGGGCTGGGGCCAGATGGCGTGGCAAGGGCAGGCGGGCATGCGTTGGTGGGAGGCGTTGGGTCTTGGGATTCTATCCGGTGGTCTAGCCCCGCAGGGCGTGGCTCTACGGGTGTACGTGCATGGGAAGATTTCCGATACTTTGAGTCTGCTGCGCGTTGCAGCCCCCACCAGGAGAATTTCCATGAGCCTTGAGGCACAAGCGCTGGTTGAGCGCTACTACCAGGCGTTCAATGCCGGCGACCGCGAGGGCATGCTGGCCCTGCTGACCGATGACGTGGCCCATGACCTGAACCAGGGCGCGCGCGAGATCGGGCGTGAGGCCTTCCGCACCTTCCTGCAGCGCATGGACCGCAACTACGCCGAGCAGCTGAAGGACATCGTGGTGATGTCCAATGCCGATGGCGTGCACGTGGCCGCCAGCTATGTGGTGCATGGCCAGTACCAGGCTACGGACGAAGGACTGCCTGAGGCGACCGGCCAGCGTTACGTGCTGCCGGGTGGCGCGTTCTTCGAGGTGCGCGACGGCCGCATTGCGCGGGTGACCAACTATTACAACCTTGCTGACTGGATCGCGCAGATCGCACCGGCGGCCTGACGTGAACCCGGTCATCCAGGTGCTGCGGGTCACCGGCGCGGACATGCTGCCGTGGCTGGAACATGTTGCGCGCCTGCGCATCGCGGTGTTCCGCGACTTCCCGTACCTGTACGACGGCGACATGGCCTATGAGCGCGAGTATCTGCAGGCGCTGAGCCAGGCCGCGGGTGGGGTTCTGGTGCTGGCATTGGACGAGTCTGGCGCGCCTGTGGGCGCGTCCACCGGCATGCCGCTGGTGGAGTCGGAGACCGCCATTCGTGAGCCCTTCCAGCAGGAGGGTCTGGCCGAAGCGCCTATCTTCTACTGCGGTGAATCGGTGCTGCTGCCAGCTTATCGTGGACGCGGGCTTGGGCACCGCTTCTTCGACGAACGCGAAGAACATGCACGCAGCTTGCCTGGCGTGCGCACAAGCGCATTCGCATCGGTGGTGCGTGCGGCTGACGATCCGCGCTGCCCGGCGGATTACCACAGCAACCATGCCTTCTGGAAAGGTCGTGGCTATCGCGAGCATTCACAACTGCGTGCGACGCTGGCGTGGAAAGAGGTCGGCGCGACGGTGCAGAGCGATCACGCGCTGACCTTCTGGCTGCGCGAACTGGAGACATCCGAATGAAAGTGGCGGTTGCGAAGTATCCGATCCAGGCTCCGGCCTCGTGGGCGGCGTTCGCCGAGCGTCAGCGCGTTGTGCTGGGTGAGGCTGCCGCCGCTGGCGCGCAGCTGGCGGTGCTGCCGGAATATCTGTCGCTGGAGCTGGCCGCAGCATTGGGGCCGGAGGTGTCAAAGAGCCTGCCGGCGTCGCTGCGCGGCATCCAGGCGTTCCACGATGATTGGCTGGCTCTGTATGCCGATCTGTCGCGCAGCCTGAACATGATCATCCAGGCCGGCACCTTCCTGCTGCAAGTCGGCGAGGGCCGTTACCGCAATCGTGCGTGGTGGTTTTCGCCGGATGGTCAACGCGGCTACCAGGACAAGATGCAGCTGACCGGCTTCGAAAAGCAGCTGGGCGTGATCGAACCCGGCGATGCATTGCAGGTGTTCGATCTGGGTGGCGTACGCACCGGCATCGCCGTCTGCTACGACAGCGAGTTCCCGCTCAGTGTGCGCGCCCAGCGCGAAGCCGGCGCACAGCTGCTGCTGGTCCCCAGCTGCACCGACACCGACGCCGGCTCCACCCGCGTGACCGTGGGCTGCATGGCTCGCGCGTTGGAAAACCGGATGTTCGTCGCCAAGGCAGTGACCGCCGGCGAAGCCGCATGGAGCCCGGCGCTGGACGTCAACACCGGTGAGGCGGTGCTGTACGCGCCGATGGATCGTGGGTTCCCGGCCGATGGCGTGCTGGCCAGCACGATCGGTGATCAGACGTGGGCGATGGCGGATCTGGATTTCGAGGCGCTGACCCAGCGTCTGGGCGATGCGCAGGTGACGGTGGATGGGGATTGGGGCCAGCAGCGGCAACAGGTTACCGTGTCGTAGGGACGCGCCATGCGCGTCAACCGCGCGCAGCGCGGCACAGGCATCCGAAGACGGCCGATCCTGGACCCTGCGCGTTACGGAGCCGGGCGCTCCGGCGCGTTGCCTGCGGCTTCCAGCGCTGCCACGGTCTTCTCGAGCGCTTCCAGCTTCTCGCGGGTGCGCAGCAGCACGGCGCGCTGCACGTCGAATTCTTCGCGGGTGACCAGGTCCAGCTTGGCCAGGCCGGCCTGCAGGGCGCTCTTGAACGTGGCCTGCAGTTCCTCACGCTGCTCGCGCAGCCCCGGCGGCACCATGTCGCTCAGGCGGCGGGCCAGGTCGTCGATCTGGTTGAGGTCAATCATGGGGGACTCCGCTTCGGTGGGGGCTGGCCAGGTTCACGCCTAGGATAATCCCCGTGGGGGTGGCCGGAATACGGTGGAAGCATCGCGTTCATCGGCCGACAGGCGGTATCCTCGCTGCCGCGAATACAGGAGCCAACGAATGAAGATGGTCATGGCGGTGGTCAAGCCGTTCAAGCTCGACGACGTGCGCGAGGCGCTGGCCGAGCGTGGGGTCACCGGAATCACGGTGACCGAGGTCAAGGGTTTCGGTCGCCAGAAGGGGCATACCGAGCTGTACCGGGGCGCGGAGTACGTGGTCGACTTCCTGCCCAAGGTGAAGATCGAGGTGGCGGTCACCGACACCCAGGTCGACGAGGTGTTGGAAGCCATCGTCAAAGCGGCTGGCACCGGCAAGATCGGCGACGGCAAGGTGTTCGTGTACGACCTGGGCAGCGTGGTGCGGAGCCGCACCGGCGAGTTGGACGCGGACGCGTTGTAACCGTCAAACGCCTTTGAACCACCGGTAGAACCGCTTCCAGGCCACCCGCACACCCGCCACCCAGCGCGGGTCGGCGACCAGAGCCGCCTGGCTTTCGGTCGGGCGCTCGCCGGTCAGGCGCTGGCGCATCTTCAGCAGGTTCTTCATGTCGCTGCGGCGCAGCTGGCGCGACACCGGGTGCACCGGCAGCCAGCGCGGGCTGCGCCAGGCCGACGTGAAGTCCACCAGTACCGGCACGCCGCCGTTCACCATGACATTGGTGCCATGCAGGTCGTTGTGGGTGATGCCGGCGGCGTGCAGGCGGCTCAGTGCGTACTGCAGCTGCTCGAACACCTCCACACCCACCGAGGTGGCTGCGCTCAGGGTCTGGCCGGGAATGAACTCCATGCCCAGGGCCAGGCCGCCGATCGTGCCGAGCAGGGCCGGGGCGTGCTTCCAGCCGCTGAGGCGCTTGAGCATGCTGGCCTCGCGACGCACCAGCAGGCGCGCCACCAGGGACAGCGGGGTGCCCTTGTAGCGGGTGTAGTCCTTGACCACGGCCGGCTGGCCGTTCAGGCAGGTGCGGTAGACGTCCGGTTCGAGCAGGCGTTCGCCACGCTTGAGCAACAGGGCCGGGGCGGTGTCATCGACACACGAGGGAGCAGGAGTATTCATGACGTTCTTTGGGCGACCCGGTGGTCGGCGCGAAGCGTCAGGCGTACCGGTGCTGCTGAATGGGGGTGATGTCAAACTTTCGTTAATTTTAGTACCCGAAAGTACAGCAATCCAGTGCTTGTCGGAGAAATGTCGGACCCAGAGGTGGAACAGTTTGTCGCGCGCGCTGCGGACGGGCCTCCCGGCGTTGGCGGAATGCCTTTCAAAATCAAATGGTTGATCTTGATGTGAGACAGGCTGTGCGGTGAATGTCCGCTACCTGTACACGACTTGCTTGACCGGACACGAAGCCATGCGGACCATAACGATCTTGAATACGGCACGTGTGGCCCGCCGCTCCCCAAGGCCTGCCAGCACCGCGTGCGCACTCCCCTTCACTGATGCTTTCCGGCAGCCGCCGGTGGACGTTCGATGATCAAGATAATTGTGGTGGCCCTGTTCGTGGCGTGCGTGCTGTACGTGCACTACCGCGGCAAGGTCCGGGCGCGCTGGTCGCGCCAGCTGCTGGACCATTCCAGCTTCATGGCTCCCATCAACGTAGTGATGTACCTGTTCTCCAAGGTGCCGACCACGCCGTTCCTGGACCCGGGCAAGGAATTCCCGCAGCTGGAGCCGCTGCGCGCGAACTGGAAGATGATCCGCGATGAGGCGCTGGCGCTGCGCGATGCGGACAAGATCGCGGCCTCCAGCACCTACAACGATGCGGGCTTCAACTCGTTCTTCCGTCGTGGCTGGAAGCGCTTCTACCTGCGCTGGTATGGCCCGTCGCATGCGTCGGCCAAGGCGCTGTGCCCGCAGACCACGGCGTTGCTGGAGTCGATTCCGGAAGTGCGTGCGGCGATGTTCGCGCAACTGCCGCCGGGTAGTGAACTGCGTCCGCACCGCGACCCGTTTGCCGGCTCGCTTCGCCTGCATCTGGGCCTGGCCACGCCGAACGACGATGGTTGCTACATCGAAGTGGACGGCATCCGCAAAAGCTGGCGTGACGGCGAGTGGATGATGTTCGACGAAACCTACATCCACCACGCGCACAACGAGACCCAGGAAGACCGGGTGATCCTGTTCTGCGATATCGCACGGCCGCTGCGTTTCGGCCTGCCGGGGCTGTTCAACCGCGCGGTGGCGGCGACGCTGCTGGCGGGCGGTGCCTCGCCGAACCTGCCGGGCGATCCCACCGGGGGCGTGAACAAGGCATTTGGTGGATTGTACAAGGTGCGGCTGAAGGCCAAGGCGCTGCGTGCGCGCAGTGCGTTCGCCTACCACGCGATCAAGTGGGGGTTGGTGGTGTTGGTGATTGCGGGGATCTGGGCGATTTGAGACCGCGGGTCCGGCCAACGGCC
>JAEXNZ010000264.1 GCA_023439425.1 Pseudomonadota bacterium | reverse complement strand
CGCGCGACGGCCACCAGCACCTGGTCGCCTGCTTCATGACCGAACCGGTCATTGATGTCCTTGAACAGGTCGATGTCCAGGAACCCGATCGCCAGCGGCTGCTGTTCGTGCGCCGGCCGGTCCAGATGCCGGGCGAGAAGGCGCAGGCCGGCACGGCGGTTGGGCAGACCGGTCAGGCCATCGGTATCAGCCAGCTGCCGCATCTCATCACGCTGCTGGCGCAGCCGGCCCAGACGCAGGTTGAGCGCATAGGCCGACATCATCAGGAACCAGGTGGCAGACAGCTGCAGCGCCTCGATCCGGTAGGCGATCAGCCACTGCGCCTGGACCAGGTCGGCCAGCATCATCACCCACCAGGGCAGCAGCGCAGACAGGCCCGCCAAGGCGTAGTAGTCGCGGCGATGCAGCGCCCACAGCCCGACCCCAAGGCAGACCAGCAGGCCCAGCTGGAATACGTGCTCCAACACATCGGACAGCCAGATCAGCCCGCCCACGCCGAGCCACGGCACGCACAGGGCCGTGGCCACGCCGGCCCACAACACCAGCTGCTGCCCCAGCCGCGAGCGCGGCCACAAGCGGTCGCCGCCGTTGAGGCGCCATAGCACCGGCAGCAGAATTCCCAAGGTGACCGCGCTGAGCGCGATCAGCCACCATGAGGCGCTTTCGTAGACCGGCAACCACGGCTCCGGATAGCCGCTCAACCCGCCCAGCACTGCCTGCCACAGCACGAACACCAGGCACACCGCGACATAGATCAGGAAGGAGCGGTCCTTGGCGGTGACGTAGCCCATCAACGCCGAGAGCGCCAATGCGATCGCCACCGCGATGCAGGACACCCGCACCAGCAGGCGTGCGGTGTCGTTCTGCTGGACCGGGCTGGGTGCGCCCAGGCGCACCGTCGGCACCCAGTACGGCTTCAGGGGTGTGGTCCAGGACACCACAATCGGCTCATGATCCCCGGCCTTGGGCACCACCACCATGCCGATGCCGGCGCGGAAACGGGAATCCCGCGTGCGGGCATCATGCATGTTGCCGCAGATCTGGCGGTCACCGTGGCTGATCCGCACCTCGCCGGTGAACACGCCGAACACGTCGACCGCCTGCGGCTGGCCGGACCAGCCTTCCACCGGTGCCGGGACCTCGAGAATTTCCTGGTGGCGGGCCAGTACTTCCGGCGAACAGGCCCGCTGCGGCGTCTGTTCGTCCGTGGCCGCGCCGAGCAGCAGCACGTCGCGGCCGGGTTCGGGGGCATGCGCCATGGCCTGTAGCGGCACCAGCACGGTGAGCACGAAAAGAAGCCAGACCAGGCCGGGTGGCCCCTGCCTGCCTTGCTTGAACCCCACCATGCCTGTCCTCACACCACGGCCCCGCCTGCTGCCGACACACCCCGCGCGCGCCGTCCCCGGGGAGCATTATCGCAAGTTCTGCTGCGCCGCATCGCCACGGGCTGCCCACAACGCCGACTGTGTCATTTTTTCCAGCGCCATCGGCCGCTCCACCGCGTACCCCTGCAGCCCGTTCACCCCCAGCGCCTGCAGCTGGTCGGCCACCTCGTCCGACTCCACCCATTCGGCCACCACGGTCATGTGCAGTTCGCGGCCGATTTCGGTAATGGCCCGAACCGTGGCCCGGCTGACCGGATCCACGTCCATGTCGCGCACGAACACTCCGTCAATCTTCAGCATGTCCGCCGGCAGCTGGCGCAGGTAGCCGAACGAGGACAGGCCGGAACCAAAGTCGTCCAGCGCCACCCGGCAACCCCGCGCCTTCACTGCCTCGACAAAACTTCGGGCCTGTTCCAGGTTGCTGATCGCTGCGGTTTCGGTGACTTCAAAGCACAATTTCCGGGCCAGCCCACGGTTGCGCTCCAGCAGGTCGCTCACATAGGCCAGGAAGCTGGGTTCCGTGATCGACTGCGCCGACACGTTCACATTGCACAGACCCAACCGCTGCACATGCCCGGGACAGACCTGCAGGTGGCGGAACAACAGGCCCAGCACGTGCCGATCCAGTGCCATGCCCATGCCATAGCGCTCCACCGCCGGCATGAACTCGCCGGGGCTGTGCAGTTGGCCGTCGCGCCCGCGCAGACGCACCAGCACCTCGTAATGCAGGAACGCAGGATCATCGCGCCAGACAATGCGCTGCGCGAACAGCAGCATGCGGTTCTCGGCCATGGCCGCCGACACACGCGCCAGGCGCTCGGCTTCCCGCCGCCGTTCTTCCAGCGCTTCCCGGGTCTCGTTGTAGAAGTGAACGCGGTTGCGGCCCGCCTGCTTGGCGGCGTAGCAGGCGCTGTCGGCGGCGCTCATCAGCCAGTTCACATCGGCCACATCAGCGGTGATCTCGACCACGCCGACGCTGCAGCGCACCTGCGGCGCGCCTTCGCCCTGTACTGCGCCGGCCTGGCCCAATGAACGCATCACCCGTTGCAGCACCTGGCGTGCATCTTCCTGGCCGGCATGCGCGAGGAACAGGGCGAACTCGTCGCCGCCCATGCGGCCGACCCAGTCGCCATCGCGCACCGCGCCCACCAGGTACTCGGACAGGCTGCGCAGCAGCTGATCGCCCGCCGCATGGCCAAGGCCGTCATTGACCAGTTTGAAGTAGTCCAGGTCGATGTAGCACAGGCTGTGCACGCCACCGTGGCTGCGTACGTTCAGCAGCGCCTGCTCCAGCCGCCGCTCGATCTCGCGGCGGTTGATCAGGCCGGTCAGCGGGTCGTGGCTGGCCTGGTGCTCCACCTCACGGGCCAGCGCATGGTTCTGCGACACATCTTCAATCATCGCGAAGACCCGCGTCGGCCGGTTGGGGGCCTGTACCAGCGTGCCGCTGCTGCGCCCCCACAATAGGCTGCCGTCGGCGCGACGGAAGCGCAGCTCGGCTGGGCGCAGTTGCTGGGGCCAGTCGATGTCACCGGAAGCTGTCTGTACCAGCTCGCCCTCCACCAGCAGGTCGGGAAGGGTCATGCCAATCAGGGTGTCGCGCCGGTAGCCCAGCATGTCCGCAGCGCTCTGGTTGGCCTCGACGATGCGGCCTTCCACATCCAGTTTGAGCATGCCGATGGTGGCCTGGTAGAACGCGGCGCGGAAGCGGCTTTCCTTCTCGATCAGGTCGTTGCGCACCCGCCTCGCGAGCAGCACCGCCACCACGGTGATCAGCAGCACCGACAGACCGCCGACAGTCAACGTGGTGATGCGCACGATCGACGCGGTGTTGAGCAGCGACTGCGAGTACGCATTGGCATGCGCCTGCAGGCTGCGATCCAGCGCCTGCAGATGCAGCAGCATCGCCTGACGGACTTCCGGCGGCATGCCGCCGGCCCGGTGCATGGCCTCGGCGGTATCGGCCATCTGCTGCAGTTGCAGCAGCCCATGGTCGGTGCGCCGCCAGAACTGCACCGCATCGCGGAAATAGCTCATGCCGCCCAGGTAACGGAATGACAGAATCAGGCGTTCGGCATCGGCCGGCGTGTTGTGACCCTGCAGCAGGCCCTGGCGCGCCCGTTCCCGGTCCAGGTTTTCCTGCTCCATGGCCAGGCGCGCGTCCAGGTCGCCCAGTGGCACCGCGAGCGCGGCGCGGGCATCAGCCAGATTGGCCGGATTTCCCGATTCGATGTAGCGCGCCAGCGAAAACGTGGCGCGCTGCTGCCCGCGCGACCAATGGCTCTGCCCGACGATCCACGCCGTGGATGCCGCCTGCAGTTCCTGGATCAGCGCGGAGATGCCGACCAACCCGATCGCCATTCCGGTCAACAGCACGAACCGCAGAGTCAGCCCCTTTGTCACCTGCGGTACCGCGTTGCCACCTCCCTCTCTGTTACCGCTTCCCAGCATGCGCCCTCCTGTCCTGTCGTCGCTGGTTGCGATTCCAGGCTGGCCTGCGCCCGCCGACGCCTGCCCGCCCTCCCAAGCACGCCATACGCCATGAGGCTATGTCCGGGCGTGTTGAGGTGGTGCGAAAACGTGCTGAACGAAAAACGCCAGCCCTGAGG
>JAEXNZ010000305.1 GCA_023439425.1 Pseudomonadota bacterium | reverse complement strand
GGGCGCGCTTCTTGTTCTCGTCCATCGGAGAGGTCCTTGCAGAGGTCATGTCGTTGGAGGGGGTGTCTTTGGTTGATTTCTTGGCCACGGGGTCACTTTAAGGTTGGCGTATCGCACAGGCTGAGATTCTGCCCGGCGTTCGGAAAAAAATTATCGGACATCCGTACCAACCTCAGCCAAATCAGAGAATCGCCACAAAAGACCGCGCGTTTGGAGCATGGAAGGGATCAGCGATTGGGGCGTAACAGCCCGCAGTACAGCCCTTCGATGGCGAAATCCTGGTCAGGCAGGACTTCGATCGGTTTGTAGTCGGGATTACGCGGCAGCAGTCGGATGCGGTCCTTGCCCATCTTCAGCAGCTTGACGGTGATCTCGTCATCGATGCGGGCGACCACGACCTGCCCGGAGCGGGCATCCCGGGTGCGGTGCACGCCGATCAGGTCGCCATCGAAGATGCCCTCGTCGATCATCGAGTCGCCCTGCACTTTCAGCAGGTAGTCCGGTGCGGGCGAGAAGAACACCCGGTCGAGCACCACGAAATCATCCGAGCCGATGTCGGCACCGATCGGCAGACCGGCGGCGACCCGGCCGAGCACCGGCAGCCGCAGCACGCCGTCCGGCAGTGCCGGAGCTGACAGCGAATCGGGCAGGCCCTCCTGCAGCGGCGGGGCCTGGACCAGCCGGATGCCGCGGGCTTGGCCGGGAATGCGACGGATCGCCCCGGCCTGCTCCCGTGCTTCCAGGTGGTATTGCGCGGCGCGCACGCCCTTGAAGCCGAACGCGCGGGCGATTTCCGTCTGCGACGGCGGCGCGCCGTCGGTCTCGATACGCTCGGCGATCAACTGCAGGATCGCCTGCTGGGTGTCGGTGAGTTCCATGGTTAGTAGTATTACTACTAACACCCGGCACATGCAAGACTCCGGTGAGAAAAAAGCGAAGCAGACAACGCCATCCCAACGCAGGCACGTAGCAATTCGTAGCGCCGACCGTTGGTCGGCGACCGCGCAACGCGCGGCGCAAGCGTCCGGAGACATTGAAAGGCGGCGTCGATGCAGCGCCCGGCGTTTACCGGGTCCGAAGCCGCCACCGGGATATCCGGCCGCTCGAATCCGGCACCGCGAGGACACGCATGGCGTGTCCCTACACGCGGCCAGCCATCCCGGATACCCGCCATCCCGCGCGATCGCCCCCCCGTAATGATGCCCCATGCGCGTCACCCAAACGCCCCGATCGATCGCCCCGTAGCGCCGCGCCATGCGCGTCAACCCGGCACCGCGCATCATCGGTTCCGCAGAATCGACACCAGAATCCACACCCCGCAGAACCCGGCCCCGATGAACCCGGCCACGCCCAGCGCCAGCAGCCAGCGGCTGGAGATCCCGCCCACGCTGTGCATGACAATCGACGAGCCGATGATCAGCGCCGCGGTGACGATCCCCACCACCAGCCGGTTCGCCGCCCGGTTCACCTGCTCGCCAAAGCCCTCCAGCGCATGGGTTTCCACCTTCAGTTGCAGCCGCCCGCGCCGGGCCATCTGCAGCAGCCGGCGCACGTCACGCGGCAGGTCGCCGACCAGGTCCAGTGCGCCCATCAGGCTGCGCCGGCCGCGCTTGAGCAGGGCCGAGGGCGCATAGCGCTGCAGCATCACCCGCTCCAGATAGGGGCGCGCGGCGCTGGCCATGTCGAACTGCGGGTCCAGCTGCCGGCCCATGCCCTCCAGGGTGAGGAAGGTCTTGATCATCAGCGCCAGGTCGGCCGGCAGGGTCAGCGAGTACTGGCGCAGCAGCTGGGTGATGTTGCCCAGCATCAGGCCCATGTGCAGGTCCTTCAGCGGCACGCCCCGGTACTGATCGACGAACACACTGATGTCCTGCTGCAGCCGCGATTCGTCCACGTCCACGCCGCCGGCCCAGTCCAGCAGGATGTCGGCGACCGATTCCGGCTCCTGGTTGACCAGCCCGTGCAGCAGCTGCGCGACCTGGAAACGGCGCTGTTCGGAGATGGCCCCGACCATGCCGAAGTCGATCACCCCGATCCGGCCATCACGCAGGTAGATGATGTTGCCGGGGTGCGGATCGGCGTGGAAGCAACCGTCCTCCAGCACCATCTTCAGCACGATCCGCGCGCCGGTGCGGGCCAGCTGCACCCGGTCCAGCCCGGCGGCATCCACGGCGGTGAGGTCACGGCCCGGAATGCCGTCGACGAAATCCTGGACGTTGAGGCTTTCGCAGGTCCACTGCCAGTGCACGCGCGGAATCAGGATGTCCTTGCGGCCCTGGAAGTTGCGCGCGATGCGCTCGGCATTGCGACACTCGGCGGCGAAGTCGAGCTCGCGGCGCAGCGACACCTGGAACTGCTGCACCACCTCGGCAGGCCGGTACCGCTGCAGGTCGGGCAGCCGTGCTTCCACGATTTCCGCCAGCCGCGCCAGCAGGCGCAGGTCGGCCTCGATCACGTCACGGATGCCGGGGCGGCGGATCTTCAGCACCACCTCGCTGCCGTCCTGCAGCCGCGCGCGGTGCGCCTGGGCCAGCGAGGCGGCGGCCATGGGCATCACGTCCAACCAGGCAAATACCTGTTCGGGCGGCGCGCCGAGGTCGGCTTCCAGCTGCGCCCGCACCTGGTCGAACGGCAGGGCCGGCACTGCGTTCTGCAGTTCGGAGAATTCGGCGATCCAGTCCGGCGGGAACAGATCCACGCGGGTGGCCAGCACCTGGCCGAGTTTGACGAAGGTGGGGCCCAGGTCTTCCATGGCACGGCGCACGCGCACCGGCGCGGTCATGCGCAGCATGTGCTGGGTATCGTTCCAGTGCAGCAGGCGGCCGGCGCGTTCGAGCACGTCGGCCAGGCCGATGCGGCGCACCAGGTCGCCGAAGCCATAGCGGATCAGGACCGAAGCGATTTCCTGCAGTCGCCCCAGGTCACGGACGGTTCCCAGTGTTTCCCACATCGCCACGCGCTCCGTTGCCTACACCCGCCCAGCATGTCACACCGGCGCGAAGATTCCGGTAAGCGCCTGCTGTACGGTCTGTCGGCGAATGGCATCACGGTCACCGTCGAACTGGAACAACTGCGCGCGGGCGTAGCCGCCGCGCTGTTTCCAGGCGATCCAGACGCTGCCGACCGGCTTGTCGGCACTACCGCCGCCGGGCCCGGCGATGCCGGTGACGGCCACGGCGACACCGGCACCGGAATTGACCAGCGCGCCGGACACCATTTCCATCACGGTTTCGCGGCTGACCGCGCCGAACTGCTCCAGGGTCTGCGCACGCACGCCGAGCAGACGCTGCTTGGCCTCGTAGCTGTAGACCACCATCCCGCAGTCGAAGAACGCGGAAGAACCGGCGATGTCGGTCATGGCCTTGGCGATCCAGCCACCACTGCAGCTTTCAGCGGTGACCAGCTGCAGGCTGGCCTGTTGCAGGCGCTCGCCGGTGGCGCGGGCCAGATTGGCCAGGTCGGAGTCAGTGGGGACGGTCATGGCATCACCACTCGGGGACCTTTTCCGGCAACAGGGCCTTGATCGGCGCACCATCGGCACTGGCGGCGAGCTTCTCGGCTTCGGCGATCGGCAGGTCTACCTCCAGCAACCAGCCCTCCTCGTCCACCTGCTCACCGCGCACCACTTCCAGCTGGTGCAGGCGCGAACGCAGGCGACCGGCGCTGGGCGGCAGGCGCAGCTGACCGGTGATGTGCTGCAGGCCCAGGCGCTTGCCGAGCACGCTTTGCAGGAGTTCGAGGCCAGTGCCGTCGCGGGCAGACATCCACACCCGCTCGCGGCGCGATGGGTCGGGAATGCCGTCCTGGGCGTCGTGGCGTGGCTCGGCCCCGTCGATGCGATCGATCTTGTTGAACACCAACAGCTGCGGCAGATCGCCCGCGCCGACCGCAGCCAGCACCTCGTCGACCTGGGCGATGCGCTCTTCGCGATGCGGGTCGGCCGCATCCACCACATGCAGCAGGAAGTCGGCCTCGCGCGCTTCGGACAGCGTGGAGCGGAACGCGGCCACCAGTTCGTGCGGCAGGTCGCGCACGAAACCGACGGTGTCGGCCAGCACCACGTTGCCGCCGGGAATGGCGATGCGTCGCACCGTTGGATCGAGCGTGGCGAACAGCTGGTCGGCGGCGTAGGCTTCGGCACCGGTCAACGCGTTGAACAGGGTCGACTTGCCGGCATTGGTATAGCCGACCAGGGCCACGCGCGGCAGTTCGCTGCGCACGCGCGCACGGCGCATCTGGGTGCGCTGCACTTCCACCTTTTCCAGCCGCTTCTGCAGCTGCTCCACGCGCTTCTGCAGCAGCCGGCGGTCGGTTTCGAGCTGGGTTTCACCGGGGCCGCGCAGGCCGATGGCACCGCCGCGCTGGCGCTCAAGGTGGGTCCAGCCGCGCACCAGCCGCGTGGCCAGGTGGCGCAGCTGCGCCAGCTCGACCTGCAGCTTGCCTTCGTGGCTGTGCGCCCGCTGCGCGAAGATGTCCAGGATCAGGCCGGTACGGTCGATCACCCGGCGCTCCAGGAAGCGCTCCAGGTTGCGTTCCTGCACCGGGCTCAACGCGTGGTTGACCAGGATCAGGTCGGCCCCGGTCGCATCCGCAGCCGCCTTCACTTCATCAAGCTTGCCGCTGCCGATCAGGATCGACGGATTGGGCCGGTCGATCCGCGCGGTCAACGTGGCCGCGATACTGGCCCCGGCCGAACGGGCCAGGTCGGTGAACTCTTCCAGCACGTCTTCTTCCAGCTTTCCCGCGTGGGGCTGGATCAGGAGCGCGTGTTCGCCCCGCTTGGAACGGTCAAACACGCATCACTCCGGTCTTGCCTGTTTCATTCAACGTCGTCATCGCCCTGGGCACCGTCGGTGCCGCCGTCATTGGACTGTACATAGCCACCACCGGGACCGACCCGTACGTTGCGCGCCGGCACCACGGTGGAAATGGCGTGCTTGTACACCATCTGGCTCACCGTATTGCGCAGCAGGACCACGAACTGGTCGAACGATTCAATCGTGCCCTGCAGTTTGATGCCGTTGACCAGATACACCGACACCGGCACGCGTTCGCGCCGCAGTGCATTCAGAAACGGATCCTGCAGCGATTGCCCCTTGGACATTGCACACTCCTCATTATTGTTCTTATTGGGTAGCCCGGCGGCGGTCACGGCCCCGTCGCCCACCGGAATCATTGATGGTACACCGCCCCGAGGGCGTGAAGACATGGTTCAGGTCGCAGTAAATGCACTGACCGCATCGGCCAGGGCTACCGCATCCAGATGGGGGTCGAACCAGCGCGCATCAAGTTCGCCCCGCAGCCAGGTGAGCTGGCGCTTGGCCAGCTGGCGGGTGGCATAGATGCCCTTGTCGCGGAACCCGGCGGCACTGCCCTGCCCGTCCAGGTATTCCCAGGCCTGGCGGTAGCCCACCGCGCGCACCGCCGGCAGGTCCAGCGGCGCGGTCACGGCCGCCATCTGCGGCAATGCCCGCAGCGCACGCACTTCGTCGAGAAAGCCGTTGGCGATCATCGCGTCGAAGCGGGCCTCGATGCGCCGGTGCAGGGGGCTGCGCTCGCGCGGGGCCAGGATCAGTTTGAGGCAGCGCACCGGCAGCCGGTCCACGCCCGGGCGCTTCTGCCATTCGGAGATCGGAGTGCCGGTCAGGCGGTACACCTCCAGCGCCCGCTGGATGCGCTGCGGGTCGGTGGCGTGAATGCGTGCGGCGGCGGCGGCGTCGACCTGCGCCAGTTCGGCATGCAGTGCGGCCCAGCCGCGCGCCTCACCCTCTGCGCTGATGGCTGCACGCAGCTCCGGGTCCGCCGCCGGCATCGGCGACAGCCCCTGCAGCAGGGCGCGGAAGTACAGCCCGGTGCCGCCGGCCAGGATCGGCACGCGACCCCGCGCGACGATGTCGGCCACCGCGCGCGCGGCATCCGCGGCGAACTCGGCAGCGGAATAGGCCTGCCACGGGTCACGCAGGTCGAGCAGATGGTGCGGGGCCTGTGCGCGCTCGCCGGCATCAGGTTTGGCGGAGCCGATATCCAGGCCACGATAGACCAGCGCCGAGTCGACGCTGACGATTTCGCCGCCCAACTGCTGGGCCAGCGCAATGGCCGTGGCGGTCTTGCCCGACGCGGTCGGGCCCATCACGGCAATCGCCAACGGTCGCTGGTCGACGGACATCAATCCTCGTCCGGCCAGCGCGGCATCGCCGGGGCGGTGGGCACGCGCGGCATCGGCACCGCATCAACGGCGGCCCAGACTTTGAGCGCATCCACCGTGGCAGCCACGTCATGCACGCGCAGAATGGTTGCGCCACGCTGGGCGGCAATGAGATGTGCGGCCACCGAACCAGCCACACGATCGCGCGGCTGCTCGCGCCCGGTGAGCTCGCCGATGCTGCGTTTGCGCGAAAGTCCGGCCAGCATCGGCACGCCCAGTTCCAGGAAGCGTTCGGAGCGGGCCAGCAGGGTCATGTTGTGTTCGGTGGTCTTGCCGAAGCCGAAGCCCAGGTCGATGATCAGATTCTTCTTCGCGATGCCCGCCATTTCGGCCGAGAACATGCGCTCGGCCAGGAAACGATGCACCTCGGCGACCACGTCGTCGTACTGCGGGGTGTCCTGCATGCTGCCGGGCTCGCCCTGCATGTGCATCAGCACCACCGGCACGCCGAGTTCAGCGGCGGCGGTCAGTGCACCGTCCTGACGCAGGGCGTGGATATCGTTGATCATCCCGGCACCGGCGGCCACGGCCGCACGCATCACTTCGGGTTTGAACGTGTCCACGCTGAGCGGCACCTGGGTGCGTTCGGCCAACGCCCGGATCACCGGCACCACCCGGCGCAGCTCCTCTTCCACCGACACCGGCGCGGCACCAGGACGGGTGGATTCGCCGCCGATGTCGAGCAGGTCGGCCCCTTCGGCCACCAGTTGCAGGCCATGGGCCACTGCCGCGTCGGTGGTGTCGTGCGCGCCACCGTCGGAGAACGAATCCGGGGTGACATTGACGATACCCATCACACGCGGGCGATCCAGTCGCAGCACGCGGCCACCGCAGTCCAGCTGGGGAGATGTGTCGAACATGGGCCATCCACGAAGTACGCCAGCGCATAGTTTACGCCGGCGCCCCTGGGTAACCGTCAGAAATCGCCGAGCTTGGCGTTGTCGGTCGGGTTGGCCAGCCATTCGGCCAGGTCGCTGCCAATGGCGGTGACCACGCGCTCCAGCACATCGCAGGAGCCCTTGAAGCCACCGAAGGCACCGCCACGAGAGACGCGGCGCGCGGTCACAGTGGCGACCTTCTGGCCGTCGTCCAACAACACGCCGCGCACGGTAGCGGACTTGAAGTGACCGCTGAAGGCATTGCCGGCGCTCTGCGCTTCCACCAGCTCCAGCTTCAGCACTCGGCCCTGCTCGCCGAGCTCGCCGCTGAACTCAATGGTGTTGCCGAACTTGCCGGCGTTGCTGCCCAGCGCGGTCGCCAGCTGCGCGCCCATGCGGCACTCGGCCTTGATGTTGTCGGCGATGTAAGCCGAATCCGAGAACGGGACCGGGTCCTGTACCTGGACGGTGGCAGCGAACGCGGGCGAGGCACAGCACAACAGCACGGCAGCGGCCGCGCGGATCGGATGACGCATGATATTCCCCCTGGAATGTGGACCACGGCCGCGCCATGCGACCGTGCCCGCGCATCGTGCCGACTGCGGCACCGGCGCGCAAGGGAGATTCAGCCCTTGCGGCGCTTGTGGTCCAGGTAGAGGGTCTTGGCGATGCTCAAGCCAATGCCGAGGGCGACGCCGATACCGATGCCGAGCAGGTAGTTTTCCGTGGTCAGGCCGATGGCGGCACCGACGACCGTGGCGATCACCATTTCGGTGGTGTGCGAGATCGGGGGCGGTGGGGTGGACATGGAGGGACTCCGGTAGTGCCGGACTTGCCCGGCATTGTGGAACAGCGGGGCAAGCCCCGCTCTACAAAAAGACGAAGGCCGGGTTGCCCCGGCCTTCGTCAGTCACGTCTTGTTGCTCAGTGCTGCTCGGCAGGGCCGGCAATCGGCGGCACCGGACGGGCGTCCCCGCCCTTGTCGTTGTTGCTGCCACCGTCGTTCTTGTTCGCCTTGCCCCAGCCCGCCGGCGGCGGCGGATCGCGGCCTTCCATGATGGCGTCAATCTGCGGCGCGTCGATGGTCTCGTACTGCAGCAGCAGCTGCGACATGGTGTGCAGCTTGTCCATGTTGGCCTTCATCAGCTCGGTGGTCCGCGCGTAGGCCTTGTCCAGGATGCTGCGCACCACTTCGTCGATGCGGCGGGCGGTGTCGTCCGACACGCTCTTGTGCTGGGTGACCGAACGGCCGAGGAACACTTCGTCGTCTTCCTCGCCATAGGCGATCGGGCCGAGCTCGTCCGACAGGCCCCACTTGGTGACCATGTTGCGGGCCATCTTGGTGGCGCGCTCGATGTCGTTGGAGGCACCGGTGGTGACCTTGTCGGCACCGAAGATCAGCTCTTCAGCGACGCGGCCGCCGTACAGCGAGCACAGCTGCGATTCGATCGCCACGCGGTTCATCGAGTACTTGGCGCCTTCCGGCAGGTACATGGCCACACCCAGCGCGCGGCCGCGCGGAATGATGGTGACCTTGTAGACCGGGTCGTGCTCGGGAACCAGACGGCCGACGATGGCATGGCCGGCTTCGTGATAGGCGGTGAGGGTCTTCTCCTCCTCGCTCATGGCCATCGAACGGCGCTCGGCACCCATCAGGATCTTGTCGCGGGCACGGTCGAAGTGGTCCATGCGGACCTCCTTCTCGTTGCCACGCGCGGCAAACAGGGCGGCCTCGTTGCAGAGGTTGGCCAGGTCCGCGCCGGAGAAGCCGGGGGTGCCACGGGCAATGACCATCGGCTCGACGTCATCCGCCAGCGGCAGCTTGCGCATGTGCACGCGCAGGATCTGTTCGCGGCCCTTCACGTCGGCCAGACCGACCACGACCTGGCGGTCGAAGCGGCCCGGGCGCAGCAGCGCCGGGTCGAGCACGTCGGGCCGGTTGGTAGCGGCGATGACGATGACGCCTTCGCCCCCTTCAAAGCCGTCCATTTCAACCAGCAGCTGGTTCAGGGTCTGCTCGCGCTCGTCATGACCGCCGCCCAGGCCGGCACCGCGATGGCGACCGACGGCGTCGATTTCGTCGATGAAGATGATGCACGGAGCCTGCTTCTTGGCCTGCTCGAACATGTCGCGCACGCGGCTGGCACCGACGCCGACGAACATTTCCACGAAGTCCGAACCGGAGATCGAGAAGAACGGCACCTTGGCCTCGCCGGCAATGGCGCGGGCCAGCAGGGTCTTGCCGGTACCCGGCGGACCGACCATCAACACGCCGCGCGGAATCTTGCCGCCCAGCTTGGTGAACTTGCTCGGGTCACGCAGGAAGTCGACCAGTTCGCCGACTTCTTCCTTGGCTTCATCGCACCCGGCGACGTCGGCAAAGGTGACCTTGATCTGGTCTTCGCCCTGCAGCTTTGCGCGCGACTTGCCGAAGGACATCGCGCCCTTGGCCCCGCCGCCACCGCCCTGCATCTGGCGCATGATGAACAGCCAGAAGCCGATGATCAGGATGACCGGCAGGAAGTTCATCAGGATGGCACCCAGCGAGATGCCGCTGGAGGGCTCTTCCTGGACGATTTCGACGTTCTTGGCGCGCAGCACGTTGATCAGGTCGCGGTCCATCGGCGCGGTGATGGTGGCCGGCTGGCCGCCCCGCGTGACGTAGGTGATCTGGTTGGTGCCGCTGCGCAGGTCGCCGCCAAAGGTGACCTTCTGGACGTTGCCGCTGTCCACCTGGTCCAGGAACTGCGAATAGGTGGCACCGGAGGCCCCCGCGCCGCTGGTCTTGGGCGAGAAGCTCTGGAACACGACCATCAGCACCACGGCCACGACCACCCATAGCAGGAGGTTCTTGGTCAAGTCGTTCATCCTCATTGGCTCCGTGGTTCCTCTAATGCCTGACGCGATTGGTATGGTCGAGCTTACTTGATCTGGGGACGTTTGCCCTGCCCCAGGGCATAGACCTCGGGCGAGCGCTTACGCGAGGCTTCAGGCTTGCGGATGACCACCTTGTCGTACCGCCGGCGCATTTCACGCACGTAGTCGTCAAAGCCCACGCCCTGGAACAGCTTGATCAGGAACGCGCCACCCGGCTTGAGATGGTTGTCGGCAAAGTCCAACGCCAGCTCGGCCAGGTGCATCATCCGCGGCTGGTCCACCGCGTCCATGCCACTCTTATTGGGGGCCATGTCGGAAAGCACAAGGTCCACCGGCTGGTCGCCCAGCATGGCTTCAAACTGCGATAGGACCGACTGTTCCCTGAAATCGCCGTGAAGGAACTCGACCCCGGCCAGCGGCGGCATCTCCAGGATGTCCAGGGCCAGCACCCGGCCGGTGTCGCCGATCTGGCGGCGCACCTGCTGCGACCAGCCCCCCGGGGCGGCCCCGAGGTCGACCACCACCATGTGCGGCTTCAGCAGGCGGTCACGTTCGAGCAGTTCCTCCAGTTTGTAGGCCGCGCGCGAACGCATGCCCTCGGCCTGGGCCTTCTTCACGAAGGGGTCGGAAAAGTGCTCTTTCAACCAACGTTGACTGCTTTTGCTGCGCGTTGCCATGGGACTTGGGGCCTTGTGGGATGGTCATGATACCCTGATCGCCCTGATTAACCGTCCGTTCCTGAATGTCTACTGCCCTCACCTCCGCCCAGACCCGCTTCCTCCGCGGCCAAGCCCACGATCTGAAAGCCCTGCTGCAGATCGGCGGAAAGGGGATCACCCCCGCCTTCCTGGCTGAGCTGGAGGAGGTGCTGGAGCGCCATGAACTGGTGAAGGTGAAGGTCGGCGCGGACGACCGCGACACCCGCGACGCCATGATCGCCGAGCTGACCGAAGCCACGGGCAGCGCGCTGGTGCAGCGCATCGGCCACACCGCCGTGCTGTACCGCCCGAGTAAGGAACAGCGCACGATCGTGCTGCCGCGCGGCTGATTGCGCGATGCAATTCAGCCACGAACTGCCGGATTACGCCTATGTGCTGCGCGCCGCCAGCGGCCACAGCGCGACCGTGAATGACAAGGTGCTGGGGGCGAGTTTCATCGTCAGCCCCGACCAGCTGGTGGAAAACTGGCCGGTGGCCGTCGGCACGGCGCTGACCGTGGCCGACCTGGAGCCGGTGCTGGCGCTGGGCCCGGAACTGATCGTGCTGGGCACCGGGGACACCCAGGTGTTTCCGTCGGCCGAGGTGCTCGGCCGCTGCCTGCAGCGCGGCATCGGGCTGGAAGTGATGAACAACCAGGCCGCCGCGCGGACCTTCAACCTGTTGGCTGCGGAAGGGCGAAAGGTCGCCGCCGCGTTCATGTTGGCGGTTTGATTCCAGGCGATCCGGCCCCGCCGCATTGAGACAATGTCCGTAATGCCATGCCCTGCGTGGCTGCGGCCCGAGCGAAATCAGCCGTAGAGCCACGCCTTGCGTGGCTGCGCCGTTGCCGGTTACCGCACAGCCACGCAGGGCGTGGCTCTACGGTCGGTTTGGCCCCATGAGGCGGCGTTGTTGATCAACGCGCTGGCAGGTACTGCTGCGGATCGACCGGCTTGCCGTTGTAGCGGATCTCGAAGTGCAGCATGTCGCGGGTGGTACCGGTGCGGCCCATTTCCGCGATCTGCTCGCCGGCCTTCACGTTCTGACCTTCATTCACCAGGCGCTTCCGGTTGTGGCCGTAGGCCGACAGCCACTGCTCGTTGTGCTTGATGATGATCAGCTCACCGAAGCCGACCAGACCGGCACCGGAATACACCACCACGCCCGGCGCGGTGGCCCGCACCGGCTGCCCGCTGGTGCCGGCAATGTCGATGCCCTGCTTGGTGACGTCGGCCGCCACATAACGACCCACCAGCGCGCCATCGGCTGGCCAGCGCCAGTTGATGTTGTTCTTGATCGGGGTATTGGTTGGCACCGGCGCGGTCGTCGGAGCCGGCGTGCTGGTGCCCGGACGCGGGGCGGTGACCACGGTGGTCGGGGCACGGCCCGGCGTGCTGCCACCCGGATACAGGCGGATCTGCTGGCCCGGGTAGATGGTGTACGGCTCGCTCAGCCCATTCCACGCAGCCAGATCACGCGGGGTGATGTTGTGGATGCGCGCAAGCGCGTACAGGGTGTCGCCCTTGCGAACGGTGGCGGTCTGCCCAGGCTTGGCGACCGAAGTCTGCGGGGTGCTGTGGCCGCCGCGGCTGCCGGAGGACTTGACCACGGTTGCGGTGCCGCAGGCACTCAGGGTAACGGCAACGGCCACGGCCGCAGCCAGCTTCAACCCGGTGTTCCAACGCTGTGCACTCATGCGAATTTTGCCCTCCAGACAAGCCAGCCAATCAGCAGCACCACCAGCGCGGTGGCGATCCAGCCCAGCGGTTCGATCCAGCGCCGTAACGCCGCTTCGGCGCGCGCGCCGCCGATGCGGATCACCGCGGCCAGCACGTACACGCGCTTGCCACGGCCGATCAGCATGCTCAACACGTACTGCGGCATCGGCACGCCGACAATACCCGAGGCCCAGGTGAAGACCTTCATCGGGATCGGCATGAAGCCGCCCAGCACCAGGAAGGTGAACACCGCCCACGGCGACTCGGCCATTTTTTCCTGCACGATGGCGATGCCGCCTTCGATGCTGGGCAGCATGCCAAGCGCGGCGAACAGCGGCTTGATCGCTTCAAAGGCGAAGTGCCCCAGCGCATAGCCCACCAGCGCACCGGCCATGGAGCCGGCCAGACTGAGCGTGGCGAACCACCAGCCGCGCTTGGGCTGGGCCACGCACATCGGGGCCAGCATCACTTCCGGCATGACCGGGAAGATGATCGCTTCAACGAAGCTCAGCACGGTGAGATAGGTCGGGGCGCGCTCGTGCGCGGCCCACTTCATTGCCCGCTCGTACAGCGGACCGAAAATCTTCATGAAACGCAGCTCCTTGAATTCAGTCCAGCATGCCAGACAGCAGGGGGACGAACGTGACCGGCGCCAATACCTCCTGCGCCACGCTGCCGTCTTCGCGGCGGGTCAGCTGGATCAGCGACTGCGCGCCGGGGCCGCCGACCGGGGCGACCAACCTGCCCCCAACGGCCAACTGCTCGATCAGCGCGTCGACCAGCGCCGGCGCGGCGGCGGTGACCACGATGGCATCGAACGGGCCATGTTCGGCCCAGCCGATGCGGCCGTCGTCATGCTTGCTGCGGATGTTCATGCCCAACGCGCGGAAGCGCTTGCGGGCCTGCCGCAGCAGGTCGCCAATGCGTTCCACGGTGTAGACCTCCAGGCCCAGCGCGCCAAGCACGGCGGCCTGATAGCCTGAGCCGGTGCCCACTTCCAGCACCTTCTTCGGCGCGGTCTGCAGCACCGCTTCGGTCATGCGCGCGACCACCCACGGCTGGGAAATGGTCTGGCCGTGGCCGATTGGCAGCGCGGTGTCTTCATAGGCACGCGAGGCCAGTGCTTCATCGATGAACAGATGGCGCGGCACCACGCGGATGGCGTTGAGTGTGGCTTCGTCGGTGATGCCACTTTCGCGCAGGCGGTCGACCAGGCGGTCGCGCACACGCTGCGAGGTCATGCCGATACCGACCGCTTCCGGTTGCAGGCGCAGACGCTGGCTCATGCCGGACGGTCCAGCGCGGCGGTCAGCCCGCCGACCCAGCTGGCCACCTTCTCCAGCGCCTGGTAGCGGGTCAGATCCACCTGGATCGGGGTGATCGAGATATGGCCGCTGCGCACGGCGTGGAAATCGGTGCCGGGGCCGGAGTCCTGCTCACGGCCGGCCGGGCCGATCCAGAACACTTCATTGCCGCGCGGGTCGCGCTGCGGAATGCAGCCCTCGGCGCGGTGACGGTTGCCCAGGCGGGTGACTTCGAAACCCTTCACCTGGTCCCACGGCAGGTCCGGCACGTTGACGTTGAGGATGGTGTCGGCCGGCAGCGGGTCGGCTTTCAGGCGGGTCACGATTTCCACCGCGGCACGGGCAGCGGTTTCAAAGTGCTTCGGGTCGTGATTGTGCGAGACCAGCGACACGGCCACCGCGGGCAGACCGAGGAAGCGACCTTCCATCGCCGCCGACACGGTGCCTGAATAAATGACGTCGTCGCCCAGGTTGGCGGCGTTGTTGATGCCCGACACCACGATATCCGGCTCGTAGTCGAGCATGCCGGTCAGGGCCAGGTGGACGCAGTCGGTCGGGGTGCCGGCGACCGCGCAGGTGTAATGGTCGATGCGCTTGGTGCGGATCGGCAGGTCCAGGGTGAGCGAGTTGCTGGCCCCGGAACGGTCGCGGTCGGGGGCGACCACCATGACTTCATGCCCGGCCTGCCGCAACACGCTGGCGAGCATCCGGATGCCCGGCGCATCGACACCATCGTCGTTGCTGACCAGGATGCGCATCTCCGATTTAACCGCTTGATTTTTCAAGACTTCGATTCCATCACTCTGCTGCGTTGGCGCGACCGGCACTCCCCTCTCCCGGGATCACCCGCCACGCAAGTGCGTCCGCTATTGTGCCGCATGCGGACAGATCGTCCTACCCTGCCGAAAGGTAGGCAGCGCCGATTCAGCACATTAGGCTGTACGCATGTCACATTCTGAAGACGAAGATCCGGCTGCCCTGTTCCGTGCGGCCATTGGCGAAGTGAAGCCCCTGCGCAAGCCGGTGGCGGCCCCGCCCGCCACGCCGCGGCCCAAGCCGCGCGCGCGCATGGCCGAACAGGACGATGCCGAGGCCCGGGGCGAGTTCGCGCAGCTGCTGCGCAGCAGTTCGCCGCTGGAGGCCGGCGACACCGCCAGCTACCGGCGCGAGAACCTGCCGGCGCGGATGTTCCAGCGGCTCAAGCGCGGGCAGTATTCGGTGCAGGACGAGCTGGACCTGCACGGGGCGACCGCGGCGCAGGCGGAGAACCTGCTGCGGCAGTTCCTGACCGACGCGCATGCGCACGACCATGGCTGTGTGCGCATCATCCATGGCAAGGGGCTGCAGTCTGATGGCGGTGCGCCGGTATTGAAAAACCTGGTCGACCGGCTGCTGCGGCAGCGTAATGACGTGCTGGCGTTTCACTCGGCCCCGCCGGGGCAAGGCGGGACCGGGGCGGTGCTGGTGTTGTTGGCGAACCGGTAATCGGTTGCGTTGGGGACCGCGAAGCCACGCAGGGCGTGGCTCTACGGGAAATCGGCAAACAAACGTAGAGCCACGCCCTGCGTGGCTGCACATGTTCAATCGGGCGACACGGCTCCGCCCACGTCCTGCACCGGGCCCAGCTCGTGCAGCACCGCAGTGGCATAACACCCCGGCGGCAGCGCGAACGACAGTTCCAGCACATCCGGCTGCAGCCACTGGTGCTGCATCAGTGCCGGACGCAGGCGCAGCGCACGCCGTTCCTGCTTCAATCGTGCGTCTTCCAGGCCGGCGCGCAACTGGAGCGACTGCTCGTCGCTGATCGCGCCCAACTCCAGCGCAGCCGCATCGCCCGTGCTACGCAGCTCGCCCTCGCCCCACAACGGGCCGCTGGGGTGGATATCGAAACGCGCCAGGCGCTCAGCCAGCGCGTCACTCCACGCTTCCGGGCCGAACACGCTGCGGCTGCCGTCCAGCATCCAGACCTCGCCGTCCAGCGCGCTGTCCCAGTTGCCCTGCTCCACCCGTGCCGCCAACACCTGGTTGAACAGCGCCGAACGTGCAGCCGACAACAGCAATGAACGCTGGTCCTTGCGCATGCGCCGACCCTGGAACATCGCCAGCGCAGCGGGCACGTTGCCGCCGTCGCGACCGAAACGCTGCTCGCCGAACCAGTTCGGCAGGCCGCGCACGGCGATCTGGGCCAGACGCGCGTCGATCAGACCGGCATCGCCCTGTACGTCACGCAGCACCAGCTTGAAACGGTTGCCGGCCAGCGCGCCGCGCTGCAGCTTGCGGTTGTGCCAGGACGACTGCAGCACCTCGATCTCGGCATCGTTGAGCAGCGCCGGGTCCGGCGCGACCCGCTTGGG
>JAEXNZ010000127.1 GCA_023439425.1 Pseudomonadota bacterium | reverse complement strand
CCCTGCACCGCAATGGTACCGCCCACCCCGCGGGTGGCCGGTACGGGGTACATCAGGCGGCGACGATGTTCACGATCTTGCCCGGCACGATGATGATCTTGCGCACCGTCAGCCCTTCCAGGAACTTGGCGGCGTTCGGCTCGGCCACGCCCAGTGCCTCGATCTGGTCACGCGGCGCATCGGCCGCCACCTCGATGGTGCCACGCAGCTTGCCGTTGACCTGCACCGCCAGGGTGACCGCGTCGCGCACCAGCGCGGCCTCGTCGGCCTGCGGGAAGCGCTGGTCTTCCAGCAGCGACTCACCCTTGCCCAGCACCTGCCACAACGCATGGCTGGCATGCGGGGTGATCGGGTTGAGCAGTAGCACGGTGGCCTGCAGGGCCTCCTGACGCACCGCCCTGCCCTGTTCGGAGCTGTCGTCGAACTTGGCCAGCGCGTTCATCAGTTCCATCACCGCCGCAATGGCGGTGTTGAAGCTGTGGCGGCGGCCATAGTCGTCGCTGACCTTGCCGATGGTTTCATGGGTCTTGCGGCGCAGCGCCTTCTGTTCGGCGTTGAGCGCGGCGACGTCCAGTGCCGGCACAGCACCGTCGGCGGCGTGCTTGTGGACCTGCGTCCACAGGCGGCGCAGGAAGCGCGCCATGCCGTCCACGCCAGCTTCGTTCCACTCCAACGACTGCTCCGGCGGTGCTGCGAACATCGAGAACAGACGCACGGTGTCGGCACCGTACTTGCTCACCATGGCCTGCGGGTCCACGCCGTTGTTCTTCGACTTGGACATCTTCTCGGTGCCGCCGATCTGCACCGGCTGGCCGTCGGCGATCAGGGTGGCACCGATGATGCGGCCGCGCTCGTCGCGCTGCACATCGACGTCGGCCGGATTGATCCAGTCCTTGGAACCGTCCTCGTTCTGGCGGAAATAGGTGTCCGCGATGACCATGCCCTGGCACAGCAGGTTCTGTGCCGGTTCGTTGCTGTCCACCATGCGCGCATCACGCAGCAGCTTGTGGAAGAAACGGAAATACATCAGGTGCAGGATCGCGTGTTCGATGCCGCCGATGTACTGGTCAACCGGCAGCCAGTAATTGCCGCGCTTGTCCACCGCATCACGGGCACCCGGCGAGGTATAGCGCGCGTAGTACCAGCTCGACTCCATGAAGGTGTCGAAGGTGTCGGTTTCGCGCTCGGCCGCGCCGCCGCAGTCCGGGCAGGTGGTCTTGCGCCATTCCGGGTCGGCCTTGATCGGCGAACCGGTACCCACGAAGTTGACGTCTTCCGGCAGGACAACCGGCAGCTGTTCTTCCGGCACCGGCAGTGCACCGCACTTCGGGCAGTAGATCACCGGAATCGGGCAGCCCCAGTAACGCTGGCGGCTCACGCCCCAGTCGCGCAGGCGGTAGTTCACGCGGCGCTGGCCCTGGCCCTTGCGCTCGAAACGCTCGGCCAGTGCTTCAAATGCGCCCTGGAAGTCCAGGCCGTCGAACTCGGCCGAATTGACCAGTTCGGTCTCGCGGCTCTTGTCGCCGTACCAGTCCTGCCAGCGGCTGCCGGCATATTCACCCTCGTCCTTGCGCGGGGTCTTCAGCGCAATGACCTGGCGGATCGGCAGGTTGTACTTGTTGGCAAATTCGTTGTCGCGCTGGTCGTGCCCGGGCACGGCCATGACCGCACCGGTGCCGTAGCCCATCAGCACGAAGTTGGCCACCCACACCGGCACGGTGTCGCCGGTGACCGGATGCACCGCACGCAGGCCGGTGTCCATGCCGCGCTTTTCCTGGGTTTCCAGTTCGGCTTCAGAGACGCCGCCCTGCTTCATTTCAGCCAGCAGCGCAGCCAGTGCCGGATTCGACTTGGCCGCGTGCAGCGCCAGCGGGTGTTCGCCGGCGATGGAGACAAAGGTCACGCCCATCACGGTGTCCGGACGGGTGGTGAACACGCGCAGCGGATCCAGCGCGCTGCCGTCGACATCACGCACGTCGAACTGGATCTCCAGCCCTTCGGAGCGGCCGATCCAGTTGCGCTGCATGGTCTTGACCGAGTCCGGCCAGCCCGGAAGGTCGTCCAGGCCGTCCAGCAGTTCCTGGGCGTAGTCGGTGATGCGCAGGAACCACTGCGGAATCTCGCGCTTTTCCACCAGCGCACCGGAACGCCAGCCGCGGCCGTCGATGACCTGCTCGTTGGCCAGCACGGTCTGGTCGATCGGGTCCCAGTTCACCACCGCATTGCGGCGGTAAGCCAGGCCCTTGCGCATCAGGCGAGTGAACATGCGCTGTTCGTGCACATAGTAGTCCGGCGTGCAGGTGGCGAACTCGCGCGACCAGTCGATCGCATAGCCCATGGCCTTGAACTGGCCACGCATGTGCTCGATGTTGGCGTAGGTCCACTTGGCCGGCGCGGTCTTGTTCTTGATCGCCGCGTTTTCCGCCGGCAGACCGAAGGCGTCCCAGCCCATCGGCTGCAGCACGTTGTGACCGGTCATGCGCTTGTAGCGGCTGATCACGTCACCAATCGTGTAGTTGCGCACGTGGCCCATGTGCAGCTTGCCCGACGGGTACGGAAACATCGACAGGCTGTAGTACTTCGGGCGCGTGGCGTCTTCCACGGCGCGGAAAGCGGCAGTCTTCTCCCAGTGGGTCTGGGCGAGTTTTTCGGTGGCGG
>JAEXNZ010000087.1 GCA_023439425.1 Pseudomonadota bacterium | reverse complement strand
CGCTTGGCGTACGCGCGCTTCACCGCACGTTCGTCGGCATCCTCGTCCAGCTCCAGTTCGGCGTGGCCCCAGCTCATGCGCTTTGACCGGCGCGCTGGCGCCTGGCGTTGGCCAGTGGCACCTGGTTTACCGCGTCAATGCCCCACAAGATCAGGGTCGCGGCCACCGCGAGTTCACTGATGAGAAGCGCCGCGGCACCCAGCTTTACCATCGGTATTGCGGCGAACAGCATCCACAGGCTGAAGCGGATCTCAAGCTGGGCTCGCACCCAGAACCTGGCGCATGCCAGTGCAAGCAGTGCCCAGGCCAGAATACTGCCGGCTATGCGCGCGTCCGCAGCATGGATCACCAACAGTGCGGTTACCGTCAACACCGGGATGAACAACAGACGGACGATCCAGCCCCGTTGCCGTGGGTGCTCAGCCGACACCTGCCATTGCACCAGCGCCACAACCGGCAGCAGCATCGAGCCGAGCAGGAAGATCGCCAGTGCACCGTACAGCGCCATGTCGGTTGCCTTCACCAACGAGAACCTTGCCTGCCTGGACGGGTCGTCCAGGGCCGAAGTCACTATCAGGCCCATCAGGGCCAACCACCCCAACGTGCAGAACAGGCTGCGCAACACCGCGACCTGCATCTGGAGCCCATTGATCGGCTTCTGCTGCGCCATGGCCAACCAGAAGGCCACCTGCCGGGGCTGCAGGTTGGCCGGCTTCTGTGCCGGATCCAGGACGTCAAGCATTGCCAGCGTCTGTCGCATCGCTTCGGTGCGGCCAGGCACGCACGCACTCAACAGTGCCCGCACCCGGCTCCAGGGACGGGTGAGCCGCCGCAGGCGGGCCTGTGCCTGGTCCTTGCTGACCGGCGTGTCCGCCCGGTTCAGGAACGCGGCGAGGCCGGCACTGTTGCGCGGCTGGACTACCCAGTTCCGGTGCAGACGTGCGCGGCACTCCTTGACTGCATCGGGGTCCACGCCGGTGCCGATGTCCTCCCAGCTGAAACACTGGGACAGCAGATCAAAGTTGCCTGCGCGTACCGGCACCTCGTGCTCCAGCAGAAACTGCAGAACGGCCGCGCCGATCAGGGGCTTGTCGTGCAGCGACCACAGTTCAGGCCGCCCCTCCAGCCAGCGCTGGAAGGTCAGGGTGTCGCTCTGGTCGGCCATGGTCGCCACGTGGTGGGCAAAGCGCTCCACGTCCAGGGCCGGTCCCGCGTTGAACGCCGCCGGCGCGCGCCGCGGAATGGGCGGCGGCATGCCGATCGACGCGGGGTCGTGCACCACATTCGGCGATGGCGGTACACGCGGCGGTGCCTCTACCCCGGATTCCGGGGCGGTGTTCTGGTCCTCCTGCGCTTCCCCGCCCTGGCCCCACTGCGCCCGATAATGCGCCCACGACAAAGCAGCCTGATACGCCTCATGCAGCTGCTGGAACCCCGCCGGATCATCATCCGGCCGCGTTGTGCGCAGGCGCCTGGCGTACGCGCGCTTCACCGCGCGTTCGTCGGCGTCCTCGTCCAGCTCCAGTTCGGCGTGGCCCCAGCTCACGCGTCGCGTTCCAGCGCGTCCATCGCCTCCAGCAGTTCGCCGCGGTGTTTCTCGATACGTGCCAGGTCCTGGCTGTCCAGTACATGGCGGAACTGCTGCAGCCAGTGCTGGACCAGTTCGCGCTGATCGATGAACTCTTCATACAGGCGCTCGGCACGCGCCAGCACGGCCACGTTCTGCTGCACGTCGCGGGGGTGGATCTTCAGCCCCTGCAGTGCCTGCAGACGCGACTGGATTTCCTCCGGCGAGATCAGCCCCGGGTTCTGTTCCAGCACCAGCTCATAGCGCTTGCCGCTGGCGTCTTCGGTGACTTCCACCTGCAGCAGCCCGTTCACGTCGTAGGTGAAGCGCGTGGTCAGGCCCTTCTCGGAAGCCTTGCCTCGTGCCAGTGGAATACGCAGTTCGCCCAGCTTGATGTTCTTGTCCACAGTGGGGCTTTCGCCCTGGTAGACG
Organism: Pseudomonadota bacterium; assembly: GCA_023439425.1. Taxonomy (GTDB): domain Bacteria; phylum Pseudomonadota; class Gammaproteobacteria; order Xanthomonadales; family Xanthomonadaceae; genus Stenotrophomonas. The sequence goes on along the minus strand of JAEXNZ010000087.1, from coordinate 4,399 downwards.
TCGATGACCACTTCGCGCTGGTCGTCGCGCACCGGGAAGAACCGATCCTCGCGGCTTACCGGCACCACGCTGTTGCGCTGGATGATCGGGTGGAAGTAGCCGGCGCGCTCGCCGCCGTCGGGGCCGCGACGCGAGACCTGGGTGCCCAGCGTGTACGGGCACACGTCGGTCAGCACGATCTCTTCCAGGGTCTGGTCGCGGCTTTTCAGGCCGGCGGCCACGGTCGCGCCCAGCCCGATTGCCTGGTCGGGGTGGATGTGGCGTAACGGCAGGCGGCCGAACATGCGGGTCACCAGGCGGCTGATCATCGGCATGCGTACTGCACCACCGACCAGCACGATGTCATCCAGTGCTTCCGGCTTGATCCGCGCGTCGCGGATGGCGCGTTCGATCGGGCCGCGCATGCGTTGCAGCAGCGGCTCGCACAGTTGTGCGTAGCGCGCCTCGTCCAGCGTCCAGTTGAACTCGCGATTGGCCAGGGCCATCTGCAGCGTGCAGTCGCCCTGTGCGCTCAGCTCGCGCTTGAACTGCTCCAGGCGGCGCAGCAGCTGGGCCTGTTCCGGTGCCGCCAGTGCTTTGCTGTCCAGGCCCTGGTCGGCGTGGAAGGCATCGACCAGCACCTGCAGGAAGTCCTCGCCACCGAGGAAGTTGTCGCCGGCACTGGCGTGCACTTCGATCACGCCCTCGAACAACTCCAGGATCGAGACGTCGAAGGTACCGCCGCCCAGGTCCAGTACCAGCACGCGACCCTCTTCATCGCGCTGCTGCAGCCCGTAGGCGAGCGCGGCGGCGGTGGGTTCGTTGATCAGGCGCTCGACCCGGATGCCGGCCAGCTCGCCGGCGGCGCGGGTGGCCTTGCGCTGCGCGTCGGAGAAGTACGCCGGCACGCTGATCACCGCTTCCTCGATCTTCTGCCCCAGCGCGGCTTCGGCATCGGCCAGCAGCGAGCGCAGCACCAGTGCGGACAGCTCCTCGGCGCGGAACACGCGGCCGCCCAGGCGGACCTCGCGGTCGCTGCCCATCCAGCGCTTGAAGTGCGCCACGGTGTGCTGCGGGTGGCTGACCAGCCGCTCCTGCGCGGCCTTACCGACCAGCACGGTGTCACCGTCCAGGCTGACCACCGACGGGGTCAGCAGGTCGCCATGCGCATTGGGGAACAGCTCCCCTCCCTGGGCCCGGTGCACGCCGATCAACGAATGCATGGTCCCGAGATCTATCCCTACGATCATCTGCAATCCCCCTTGCTCGAAGGGTGATTCTAGCCAGCCGGTGTCGCCCCTGACCATTGGCCGTTGCCCCCACACCCCCCAGCGGCTATGGTCCCGGGCTGTTTCGTAATGCCGGAAATGCCGATGTCCGCACGCACTGCCCTCTCCACCGCCCTGGCCCTGGGCCTGACCCTGGCCGCCAGCGCCCACGCCGACGAAGGCATGTGGATGCCGACCCAGCTGCCCGAACTGGCCAAGCCGCTGAAGGCGGCCGGTTTCAAGGGCAATCCGGCCGATCTGGCCAACGTGACCGCACCGCCGCTGAGCGCGGTGGTCCGGGCCGGCGGCGGCACCGGCTCGTTCGTGTCCGCCGATGGCCTGCTGCTGACCAACCACCACGTGGCCATGGGCGTGATCCAGTACAACAGCTCGCCCGAGCACAACCTGATCGACAGCGGCTTCATCGCCAGCGGTCGCAGCGATGAGCGCCCGGCCAACCCCGACTTCCGCGTGCTGGTCACCACCGGCTTCGACAAGGTCACCGACGAGGTGCTGCGCGACGCGCGTGGCAAAACCGGCCGCGCCTACTTTGATGCAGTGGACAAGGCCAGCAAGCGCCTGGTGGCCGAGTGCGAAAGCGCCGGCAACGTGCGCTGCAGCATCGCCGACATGTACTACGGCACCGATTTCTACCGCATCCGCCAGCTGGAACTGAGCGACGTGCGCCTGGTGTACGCACCGCCGCGCGCGATCGGCAACTACGGCGATGAGATCGACAACTTCATGTGGCCGCGCCACACCGGCGATTTCACCCTGCTGCGTGCCTACGTCGGCAAGGACGGCAAGCCCGCTGCCTACAGCCCGGACAACGTGCCGTACCAGCCGCCAGCGCACCTGAAGATGGCCCTGGATGGCCCGAAAACCGGCGACTACGCGATGCTGGCCGGCTACCCGGGCATCACCTACCGTCACCGCACCGCCGCCGAGTTCGCGGGTCAGATCGACGCGGTGCTGCCGCGCCGGGTCGACGTGTTCCAGCAGATGATCGACACCATCGAAGCGGCCACCGCCAAGGATGCGCAGGCGCGCACCCGCTATGCCTCGCAGCTGCAGTCGCTGAAGAACAACCGCAAGCGTGCTGCCGGTGAGCTGGAAGGCCTGCTGCGCAGCGATGCCAAGGCGCGGCGCGCCAGCGATGAGGCGGCCATGCTGCAGGCCACCGATGCAAAGTACCAGGGCGACATCCAGGCCCTGTTCGCCTCGCTCTCGCAGGGTGCGTCGGTCGGCGAGCGCGACCTGCTGCTGGACCTGGCCGCCAGCCAGAGCCAGCTGCTGCGCTCGGCGCTGATGCTGGAGCGCCTGCGCATCGAGTCGGCCAAGCCGGATGCCGAACGCGAAACCGGCTACCAGCAGCGCGACCAGGCGCTGATTGAAGGCACCTTGAAGCAGGTCCAGCGCCGCTATGCGCCGGCGGTGGAAAAGGCGCTGCTGACCAACCTGCTGACCCGCTACCAGCAGCTGCCCGACGCGCAGCGCGTGCCGGAGTTCGACGCCGCGTTCGGCCGCACTCCGGCCGCCCTGGCCAAGGCCCTGGACACGCTGTACGCCGGCACCGCGCTGGGCGATGAAGCGCAGCGCCTGAGCCGCTTCGCCGCAGCGAAGGAAGGCAAGGCCCTGGCTGCGGATCCTCTGATCGACCTGGCCGGCCCGCTGGTGGCCGCGCAGCTGCGCCTGGAAGATCAGCGCAAGCAGCGCGAGGGCGAGCAGCTGCGCCTGCGCCCGGCCTACATGCAGGCGCTGTTTGCCTGGCGGGCCAAGCAGGGCCGCGCGGTGTACCCGGATGCGAACCGCACCCTGCGCATCAGCTACGGCAAGGTGGAAGCCCTGTCGCCGCGCGATGCGGTGCATTTCGACCCGGTGACCACCGTGGCTGGGATTGTCGAGAAGAACACCAACGCCTACCCGTTCGACGCGCCCAAGCCGCTGCTGGCGGCGATTGCCAAGGGTGATTTCGGCAGCACCGCCGACCCGGTGCTGAAGACCCAGACGGTCAACTTCCTGACCAACCTGGACACCACCGGCGGCAATTCCGGCTCGCCGGTGCTGAATGCGCGAGGCGAGCTGATCGGGCTCAACTTCGACAGCAACTGGGAGTCGGTCAGCGCCAGCTGGTGGTTCGACCCGCGCTTCAAGCGTGCCGTGCACGTGGACATGCGCTACCTGCGCTGGCTGCTGGCCAAGGTGTACCCGGCTCCGGAGCTGCTGAAGGAAATGGGCGTTCCGGAGGAGTAAGCGCGCCGGGCGTTTGGGAGGCCCCGACCATGGTCGGGGACCCCCCGGGTCGCATTTGACGCGAAACCGGGGCAGACTGGCTCCGGAATCAAGAAGATGTGACGGGTACCGGGTGGCAGTGAAGGAAGACGGGCGCGGCGATCCCGCGACCCCGCAGACGACATTGGAGGGCCTGCACGTCTGGGTAGTCGAGGACGACCCGGAACTGCTGGCATTGAGCGTGGACGAGCTGCGCTGGCGCGGCGCGCAGGTGCGCGGACTGGAGAGTGCCGAGGCGCTGTACCGGCATCTGGCCGTGGAGCGCTGCGACATCGTGGTGCTCGACATCGGCCTGCCCGGCGAGGACGGCTATGCGGTGGCGCGGCATCTGCGCGGCATGGCGGACATCGGCATCGTCATGCTCACAGGCCGCGGCAGCACCCACGACATGACCCATGGGCTGGCACTGGGCGCAGACGTCTATCTGGTCAAGCCGGTCGCCGGCGACCTGCTGGCGGCGGCGCTGGTCAGCCTGCGCCGACGCCTGCACCGGGGTGCACCTTCGGCAACCGGCGGCACTGCGCCGTCGGTGCCCAGCTGGCAGCTGCAGAGCGATGGCTGGAACCTGCAGGCTCCCAACGGCAAGGCGTTGGCCCTGACCGGGGCCGAGCGCGGTTTCCTGCGCGCGTTGATGGTGGCGTCCAGCGCGCCGGTCGAGCGCGAAACCCTGATCGCGGCGGTTACCGATACCCCGTGGGATTTCGATCCGCATCGTCTGGACGTGCTGGTGCACCGCCTGCGTAGTCGGGTGCAGAGCGCGACGGGTCTGGTTCTGCCGGTGCGCGCGCTGCGCGGTGCCGGTTATTTATGGACGGACGGCGCGGCCTGATTGCCGCCAAAGGCAGCCGGGCAAGCCCGGC
>JAEXNZ010000281.1 GCA_023439425.1 Pseudomonadota bacterium | reverse complement strand
ACGGGGTCAGCGGCAAGCTGTTCATCGTGCAGGCGCGCCCGGAGACGGTGAAGTCGCGCAGCCACGCCACCCAGATCGAGCGCTTCGCGCTGACCGAAAAGGGCGGCAAAGTGCTGGCCGAAGGCCGCGCCGTGGGTGCCAAGATCGGCTCGGGCGTGGCCCGTGTGGTCAAGACCCTGGACGACATGAACCGCGTGCAGCCGGGCGACGTGTTGATTGCCGACATGACCGACCCGGACTGGGAACCGGTGATGAAGCGGGCCTCGGCCATTGTCACCAACCGCGGTGGCCGCACCTGCCACGCCGCGATCATCGCGCGTGAGCTGGGCGTGCCGGCCGTGGTCGGCTCGGGCAATGCCACCAAGGTGATCGAAGACGGCCAGCAGGTCACGGTCAGCTGCGCCGAAGGCGATACCGGATTCATCTACGAAGGCAGCCTTGCCTTCGACCGCACCACCACGGACCTGGGCAACATGCCGCCGGCTCCGCTGAAGATCATGATGAACGTGGCCAACCCGGAACGTGCCTTCGACTTCGGCCAGCTGCCGAACGCCGGCATCGGCCTGGCGCGACTGGAAATGATCATCGCCAGCCACATCGGCATTCATCCGAACGCGCTGCTGGAGTACGACCGCCAGGACGCCGCGACCAAGAAGAAGATCGACGAGAAGATCGCCGGTTACTCCGACCCGGTTGGTTTCTATGTGGACCGCCTGGCTGAAGGCATCGCCACCCTGACCGCCTCGGTGGCCCCGAACCCGGTGATCGTGCGCCTGTCGGACTTCAAGTCCAACGAGTACGCCAACCTGATCGGCGGCAACAACTACGAACCGCACGAAGAGAACCCGATGATCGGCTTCCGCGGTGCCAGCCGCTACGTCGACTCCAGCTTCGCCGCCGCCTTCGCACTGGAGTGCAAGGCCGTGCTGCGCGTGCGCAACGAAATGGGCCTGGACAACCTGTGGGTCATGATTCCGTTCGTACGCACCCTGGAAGAAGGCCGCAAGGTCGTCGAGGTGCTCGCCCAGAACGGTCTGAAGCAGGGCGAGAACGGCCTGAAGATCATCATGATGTGCGAGGTGCCGTCCAACGCACTGCTGGCCGAGGAGTTCCTGGAGATCTTCGACGGCTTCTCGATCGGCTCCAACGACCTGACCCAGCTCACCCTGGGCCTGGACCGCGATTCCTCAATCGTGGCGCACCTGTTCGACGAACGTAACCCGGCGGTCAAGAAGCTGCTGTCGCTGGCGATCAAGGCCGCCCGCGCCAAGGGCAAGTACGTCGGCATCTGCGGCCAGGGCCCGTCCGATCACCCGGATCTGGCCGAATGGCTGATGCAGGAAGGCATCGAGTCGGTGTCGCTCAACCCGGACACCGTGGTCGATACCTGGCTGCGCCTGGCCAAGCTGAAGGCCAACGGCTGAGCGCTGCGCTGACATGATGTTCATCGCGTTCGGTTCACACTGATCGCATCCAAAGCCCCGCCTATGCGGGGCTTTGTTTTTCCAGCCTTACCCCGGAGACCCCATGCTCGCCACTGCCGCGCCGATCACCACGCCCGCCTTCTTCCGCCAATGGAACTGGCAACACATTCTGGAAACCTATGGCTTGCCGCTGCTGTCGGCACTGGTGGTGCTGCTGATCGGCCTGTGGCTGGCACGCCGCCTGTCCAACGTGATGCCGCGCGCTACCGCGCGGGTGGGCGTGGACCCGATGCTGGGCAGCTTCCTGCGCAACGTGGTGTATGCGGCCGCGCTGGTGATCGTGGTGGTGATCGCCATTGCCACCTTGGGCGTGCCGGTGTCACCGCTGCTGGCGGTGCTGGGTACGGCCGGCCTCGCGGTGGGTCTGGCGCTGAAGGATTCGCTGTCGAACATCGCTTCGGGCGTCATGCTGGTGACGCTGCGCCCGTTCCGGGTGGGCGATGTGGTCACCGTGGCGGGCCAGACCGGCAGCGTGCGCGAGGTGCGTATTTTTCAGACGGTGATCACCGGCGCGGACAACCAGCACACCACCATTCCCAACAACCTGATTACCGCCGCACCCATCATCAATCTGACCGCCGAGCCGACCCGGCGCGTGGAGCTGGTGATCGGCATCGGCTATGAAGACAACATCCAGCTCGCGCGCGATACCGCGCTGGCGCTGGTGAAGGCCGATCCGCGCGTGCTGGAGACGCCAGCTCCGGACGTGGTCGTGTACGAGCTGGGGGCGCATTCGATCAACCTGGGCATTCGCTGCTTTGTGAAATCCGCGGACTGGTTCGGGACCAAGGTGACGTTGCTGGAGCAGATCAAGCTGGGTTATGACCAGGCCGGGATCAATATCCCGTATCCGCAGCAGGACATGCATCTGTATCTGCATGGGAAAGATGGTGGCGTCCAGACCGCCGATGCGCTGATTCGCGATCATTGATATCGAGGGCCGGCCAACGGCCGGCCCCCACCCCGCCTGGGCACACGCGACTGCGTGTCAGGTATGGTCGCCCTGCCCCGCCACCACCGCATACGCCGCACGTACGGTCTCATACCCATACGTGCGCTCCAATCGCCGCACGATGAAATGCCCGCGCGCCATGTCCTGGTAATAATCCGTGAACATGGTGTTGAGCGTCGCCCCCGCCACCGCGCCGACAATCGGCACGGCCTGCGCGGCAAACTTCTCGGTCACCACCACGCCAAAGCGCGCGGCCACCTTCTCCACGATCTTGGCCAGCCACTTACCGGCTTCCTTGGGCGTCAGCCCGATCATCACCCCGCCACCGCCCACGGCCACGCCGGTCAGTTCAGCGGACAGATGCCGCATCACCTCCGCGGTAAACCCACGGGTGATGTAGTAGCCGGTCTCGCTGGCATCGTCCTGACCGGAATTCCCGCCCAGCGCGAACACTTCCAGGCAGGCATGCCGGGTGGCCATGTCGCTCATGTCGAAGCCTTCGCTGCGGGCGACGTCGGCCACCGCGCGCATCATGATCGTGGTGGACAACGGCAGTTCTACGAACAGCGCGGTGAAGCCAAACGCCCCGCCGACCGCGCCGGTGGCCGCAGCGGCCGCCTTGTGCCAGCGCGTGGACGCGGCCTTGCCAGGCGTGTTGTCCATGCTCCACAACGCCGCCTGGGCCGACTTGAACAGGGCCGCCTCGACCGCACCGTGAATCCGTTTGGAGACCGACTTCGGCAGCTTGTTGACCGCGAACTCGAGCGGCGATCCGATCAGGTTCGCCATCTTCGCGGTCAGCGTGGGCGATTCCAGCAGCGCCACCGCCCGGCGCAGGTCAGCGTAGTCCTGCGAACTGGGCAGGATGTGGGACTGCAGCGGCGGCGGAACGGCGGGCAATGAGGTCGTCATGGCCCGGATCATAGCGCCACATGGTTGAACGAACCGTTGTTACGCCGGCAACCCGGACAACGCCCCCATGAACTGCCGGTAATGGCGCAGCTCGGCAATCGAATCGTGCACGTCGCTCAGCGCGGTATGGCTGGCAGTCTTGCCCACCCCGGCGGCCACGGTCGGCGCCCAGCGCTTGGCCAGTTCTTTCACCGTGGAGACGTCGAGGTTGCGGTAGTGGAAATACTTCTCCAGGCGCGGCATTTCACGGTGGAGGAAGCGGCGATCCTGGCAGATCGAATTGCCGCACATCGGCGAGGCACCGGCGCGGATCCACTGCGCCAGGAAGTTCACCGTCGCTGCCTCGGCCTGGCCCAGGGTGACCTGGCTTTCGACCACGCGCTGCCACAGCCCGGAACGGCGGTGCTGGTTGCGGTTCCATTCGTCCATGGCTTCCAGCCGCTCCACCGGGTGGTGAATGGCGAACTCCGGGCCCTCGGCCAGCACGTTCAACTGCGCGTCGGTCACCACCGTGGCGATCTCGATGATCGAGTCGTTGTCGGTATCCAGACCGGTCATTTCCAGGTCGATCCAGATCAGTCGTTCGCCTTCCGCGCCG